>CAZXJK010000199.1:0-5641 GCA_964640895.1 uncultured Methylomonas sp. | reverse complement strand
AGCACCGCACTTTTAATGCGATGGTCGCGAGTTCGAATCTCGCAGGACCCACCATTTAACTTATTGTTAATGTTGATTATATTTAAAATAAGCCTGCCATTGAGCAGGTTTTTTTATGTCTAAAATCAACAAAACGGTGGTAAGTAAAATAAATCGACACCCACTTTTTCATTTTTCAGCCAACGGCGCAATTGCATGATTTGGCTTTCTTCTTTACCTGAATCTGGAATTTCACCTGCCACATGAGCTAAGGCACCTGGAAATAAATAATCATCCATCTTTACTGGTTTTTTTGTCCGTCATCAGTACTGTAGCAATAGTTACGTAGCCTGCTATGCGCCTATTGCTACAGCACTAATGACAAACAAAAATCCTACCCAAATATTGGATGCTTATTTATTTCCAAGTGCCTAACTTAACAGATTTACTCTGTATAATGCCTCAGATAAACCCTGTCAGAATATTTAAGCTGTTATTTTGACGTTTGCTAGGATCAAAATCCCAGAATTTTTGCAAGCTGCTATGGATAATGCTATAAATCTTGTAAGAATCTGACAATGTAGGGTATTTTCAATATAAATCATCCATTACCACTTCTTCTGCACTTGGCAATACCTGCTTTAAAAAGTGTACGGTAGTGAAAACGGGGATGAGACTGCACAGCAAAACCTGCACCAAATGATGGCACTATCGACTAGAAACCAATATAGGAAAGGACTGTAAATAGCACACTCTTATGACTCACCCCATACTGTACTCTTTGCAAAACTGCCCCTATGCAATGCGCGCTAGACTGGCCATTTTAATGTCTCAACAAACCGTATTCATTCGCGCTATTGTGATGAAAAACAGGCCAGCTGAACTATTAACACTTTCCCCAAAAGGCACCGTGCCTGTTTTAGTGTTAGGCACTGAGTCTAGCACTCACGTTATCGATGAAAGCTTAGATATTATGTTATGGGCGCTTAATCTTAGTGACCCTGACAATTTACTTTATGCAGAAGATACCAAAGCATTGCCTGAAATGCTGAGCATAATTCATGAAAATGACCAACAATTTAAACCCAATTTAGAACGCTACAAACGTGCCAAACGTTTTCATGGCGATAATGAAGAAGAGTGCCACCTACAATGTGAACCTTTTATCCAGACATTAGAACAACGCTTGTCACAACAGCCATTTTTAATGGGTTCTACACCCAGCTTGCTTGATTTTGCATTATTACCTTTTGTGCGACAGTTCTCGCGAGTTAATCGACCATTATTTAGAGATGGCCCTTATATTCATTTGCAAAAATGGTTAACTCTCCATTTACAAAGCCGATTATTTGCCAAGGCTATGCTTAAATATCCGTTATGGTTAGAGACATATCAAGAAAATAGACTGGGTAAGCCACCCTCTCTAAAAACTTAGCTCATCCCAAAAAAAGCTAATGACATGCCCCTTTGAGCATCTTGTTAGGTTTAACTCTTTTCATATAAAGCTGAATAGCAAACTCATCAATTTTCACAAGTATATGCTGCCCTGTACTTTGTGGTACGATTCAACTCAAAAAACCCCACAAAGCCTTTAAAATTAATGGATCATACACTACACAACAAACTCATCTCATTTATCTGGTCGATTGCTGATGACTGCTTACGCGATGTTTATGTGCGCGGTAAGTATCGGGATGTCATTTTGCCAATGGTGGTGCTACGCCGCTTAGATACCTTACTAGAGCCTAGTAAACAAGCGGTTCTTGATGAAGTTAAATTTCAGATAGAAGAAATGCAGGCGACTGAATTAGATGATGCACCCTTAAAAGCAGCCTCTGGCTATGTGTTTTACAACACCAGCAAATGGACACTGCAACAAATCTTTGGCACAGCGACTAATAATCAACAAATCTTATTAGCCAATGTAGAAGAATACCTTAATGGCTTTAGCGATAACGTTAAAGAAATTGTTGAATGCTTTAGCCTTAAAACCCAAGTTCGCCACATGGCAGGCAAAGATATATTGTTGGATGTATTAGAAAAGTTTGTATCGCCTTATATCAACTTAACCCCCAATACCGTAGAAGACCCTGAAGGCAATAAAATGCCTGGATTATCTAACCTAGGCATGGGCTATGTGTTTGAAGAGTTAATCCGTAAATTTAACGAAGAAAATAACGAAGAAGCGGGCGAGCATTTTACCCCGCGTGAAGTGATTGAGTTAATGACTCATTTAGTTTTTGATCCCGTCAAAGATAATATTCCCACAGTCATGTCAATTTATGACCCTGCTTGTGGCAGTGGCGGTATGTTGACTGAATCACAAAATTTTGTCGAAGAAAAATACCCCAGTGTAGGCATTAGCCGAGATATTCATCTGTTTGGTAAAGAAATCAATGATGAAACCTATGCTATTTGTAAATCAGATATGATGATTAAAGGCAATAACCCTGAAAATATCAAAGTAGGTTCTACCCTATCAATCGATGAATTTGCAGCGACACGTTTTGACTTTATGCTCTCTAATCCGCCCTATGGAAAAAGCTGGGCGAGTGAGTTGAAATATATTAAAGAAGGCAAAGACGTTATCGACTCGCGTTTTATTATCAATCTACCCAATTATTGGGGCGACATGGAAACAGTGGATACTACGCCACGTTCCAGTGATGGCCAGTTACTGTTTCTGATGGAAATGGTTAATAAAATGAAATCGCGTACTTCTGGTTCGGCAGGTTCGCGTATTGCCTCAGTGCATAATGGCTCTAGCCTATTTACAGGGGATGCAGGCTCAGGTGAAAGTAATATTCGCCGTTATATTATTGAGAATGACTTGCTAGAAGCCATTGTACAAATGCCCAATAACCTGTTTTATAACACAGGCATTACCACTTATATTTGGCTATTAAGCAATCACAAAGCCGCAAGCAGACAAGGCAAAGTTCAATTAATTGATGGCAGCTTATTATTTAAAAAACTGCGTAAAAACTTGGGTGAAAAGAATTGTGAGTTTACAGCCGAGCATATAGAAGAGATTGTTCGCACTTATTTAAAGCTAAGCACCATAGAACGCGATTTAGATGATAAGGGCGATTCAATCGGCATTGCCGCAAAAGTCTTTGATAATAACGATTTTGCTTATTACAAAGTCAATATAGAGCGTCCTGACCGCCGTAAAGCGCAATTTAGCCAAAGCCGCAATGAAAGTTTACGCTTTGATAAACAACTGCAAGAACCGATGGCATATTTGTACCAGACCCACGGTAATAAAGTGTATGAAGCCGACTTTTTAAAAGAACAACAAAAAGCCATGCTGGAATGGTGTGAAGAAAATGACATCAGCCTGAATGCCAAAGCCCGCACTAAATTGCTTGACCTGAAAGTATGGCAAAAACACTTTAATCTTGTCACCATTGCCAATGAATTAATGGCAGAGATAGGTGGGACTGAATACAACGACTTTAACCAGTTTAAGCGCGATGTTGATGCGAGTTTAAAAGCCAGTAAAACCAAATTAGATGGCAGTGGTAAGAACGCGATTCTTAATGCTGTGAGTTGGTACGATGAAACCGCAGAAAAAGTGATTAAGAAAAAGCAGCAATTTAGTGGCGATAAGTTAACGGAACTACTTACACATTTAGATTGTCAGCAAACCGATCTAGCCGACCACGGTTATTATCAGCTTGCAGACAGCAATAACTATATTATTTATGAAACCAATGCAGACTTGCGTGATGCCGAATCTATCCCCCTTAAAGATAAGATACATCGCTATTTCCTAGCCGAAGTAAAGCCGCATGTGGGTGAAGCATGGATTAATCTAGATAGCACAAAAATAGGCTATGAAATTAGTTTTAATAAATACTTCTATCGTCATAAACCGCTACGCAGTATGGAAGACGTGGCAAGTGATATTCTTGGATTATAACGAAAAGCAGAGGGCTTGATTGCGGATATTTTGGGTGTTGCGGTGACTGATATTCAAGAGGTTGTGTAATGACAGTATTAGACGCTATGCCTAAGTATGAGGTTTATAAGGATTCGGAGGTTGATTATTTAGAGGGTATTCCTAATCATTGGCAAAAAAAAAGGTTCAAGTTTCTCGCGACGGTTAAGAAAGGTAAATTACCTAAAAAAATAGTTACTTCGCCGCAAGGCGCTGCTCTTCCTTATTTAAGCATGGAATATTTAAGGGGTGGAGTAGCAAATCAGTATGTATTAGATAGCAATGCATTAATCATTAGGGGTAACGAAATACTGTTATTATGGGACGGTTCTAACTCTGGGGAGTTCATCAAAAGTAGGGAAGGAGTAATATCTTCAACAGTAGCATTAATAAATTACTATGGAATTATAAAGAGATTTGCATGGTATGTAAGTCATTTGGTCGAGGCAAAATTACGTTCTACCACTATTGGAATGGGAATCCCTCATGTAAATGGCAATGAACTTGCTAACTCTTGGTTAACTATCCCCCCTCACAAAGAACAAACAGTTATTGCCAACTTCCTTGACAAAAAAACCGCACAAATTGATGAAGCCATTACCATCAAGCAAAAACAAATCGAGCTATTAAAAGAACGTAAGCAAATCCTTATTCAAAAAGCAGTCACTCAAGGTTTAGACCCTAATGTACCACTGCGTGATTCGAGTGTGGATTGGATTGGTAAAGTTCCTGAGCATTGGGACGTTAAGCGAGCGAAATACCTCTTCAATGAAATTGATGAACGATCAACTAATGGAAATGAAGAGTTACTTTCTGTCTCTCATATAACAGGGGTAACACCACGTTCAGAGAAAAATGTAACCATGGTTGCTGAGGACTATACAGGCTCTAAAACCTGCCAGAAGAATGACCTAATTATAAATATCATGTGGGCATGGATGGGGGCATTAGGCGTTTCAGATAGAGGCGGCATAGTAAGTTCTGCCTATAGTATTTATAGACAAGCACCTATCGGTATTTTAAATCCAGTTTATTTAGAGTGGTTACTTAAAACTACTGGATATATGGAGCACTATAATAAAGTATCGACTGGTTTACACTCCTCTCGATTGCGGTTTTATTCAAGAATGTTTTTTGATATGGAAATGGCATATCCCGATAGAATTGAACAAGATCAGATCGTTGAATATATTGAGAAACAATTAAATAAAATCGATGAAGCTATAAGTTTGGAACAAGCCCAAACCGAGAAACTAAAAGAATACAAAACCACCCTAATCAACAGTGCCGTGACGGGTAAGATTAAAATTGCAGGCAATGCAAATGACACTTGAACGCACCCAAGAATACTTACTTTCTTTGCTGAGTGAATTAACAAAATTACCCAAGGAAACGGAGTGGCTAGAATTTAAGCATAATAATGACCCAGAACAAACAGGCGAGTATATTTCTGCATTAGCTAACTCTGCCGCGTTAGTAGGTAGGCAGACGGCTTATATGCTGTGGGGCATTGAAGATGAAACACATGGAATTGTTGGTGCCAGCTTTACTCCTTCAACGACCAAATACAAACAACAAGAGCTAGAGAGTTGGCTACTGCAAAAACTAACGCCTAAAATTCATTTTCGTTTTTATGAATTTACTGCAAATAATGAAAAAGACGTTGTTAGGGAAATGGAAAAATTAAATCATCCAAAATTTTCCAGAGATGCCACTAAT
>CAZXJK010000198.1:5336-5658 GCA_964640895.1 uncultured Methylomonas sp. | reverse complement strand
GACAGCTTTCGCTTCAGGAACAGCCTCTAAGTGTGCCACCATATCAACATAATCTTTGATGACATGCAGATAAGTCCACGGTAATTGGAATTCACCTGTCTGCAAATCTCGATATTCTGGTTGATGCATATGCCAGCATAAAACCAGTTTGATCTTTTTATTACCTGACATAATGCCTTTTTTGCCCCAACATATCTGGCGTTACCAATACAACCCCGCCTGGACTAACATGGTATTTTTCTTCATCGGCCGCTTTATCCTCTCCAATAACAGTCCCTTCAGGAATCTGGCAACCTTTTTCAATAATTGCTTTGGTAATACG
>CAZXJK010000198.1:0-5326 GCA_964640895.1 uncultured Methylomonas sp. | reverse complement strand
ACAATGGCCTGCAACATTAACGTCCGGTAATAATAAAGAATCAGTCACCGTGCTATAGGAATTAACCCGTACTTGTGAAAATAATAAGGAGTGCTTAATGACAGATCCCGAAATAACACACCCCCCCGAAACCATTGAATCAATTGCCTGACCTCTACGGTCATCATCATCAAATACAAATTTTGCAGGGGGAGTTTGTGCCTGATACGTCCATATAGGCCACGTTTGATCATATAAATTCAAGTCAGGGCGCACACCAATCAATTCCATATTGGCTGACCAATAGGCATCTAAAGTACCCACATCACGCCAATAACTTTGCTCTCCACTCTGTAAATCTAAAAATGGATAAGCATTAACATTATATTTATCAATCACAGCTGGGATAATATCATGCCCAAAGTCATGAGTTGACCCTGGAGTATCGGCATCTATTAACAGTTGCTTAAATAAGAAGTCAGTATTGAAAATATAAATGCCCATAGAGGCTAATGCTCTATCAGATTTTCCTGGCATAGTAGGTGGGTTTTCAGGCTTCTCTACAAACGCCTTAACCATTCTATTTTCGTCTACATGCATCACCCCAAAGTCTTTGGCTTCCTCTAGAGAAACTTCCAAACAACCTATCGTGAGGTCTGCATTTTGCTCAACATGGTCAGCTAACATGGAGCCATAATCCATTTTGTAAATATGATCACCCGCTAAAACAATAATATGATCTGGTTTACGGCTGCGTAAAATATCTATATTTTGAAAAATGGCATCTGCAGTGCCTTGGTACCAAGAACCTTCATCATGTCTTTGCTGAGCCGGCATCAAATCAACATATTCACCAAACTCACCTCGTAAAAAACCCCAACCTTGCTGAATATGCCGAATCAATGAATCCGATTTATATTGTGTGAGAATACCTACTTTACGAATGCCCGAATTAATACAGTTAGACAGTGGAAAATCAATAATCCGAAATTTTCCACCAAATGGCACAGCTGGCTTAGCCCGCCAATCAGTCATATTTTTCAATCGCGAACCTCGACCGCCTGCTAATATTAACGCGATGGTATTTCTAGTTAAATGACTAACAAAACGATCATGATGTTGTGGTTCTGAGCTTGACATAGACATCCTCTTTGTTAAATAGGTTATTACTTTTCTTCTTATATTTGTTACTATTCTCTCAAAAGTATATTCTACCACAATGAGGCATTGCTATATGGACAAGCTTACAAATAATAACCTGCTTGATTCTGATCTAATCAAAATTGCAGCAGCAAAGCATCACGATCCCTTTTCAGTACTTGGTTTACATACAAAAAAAAGTAAAACTAGCATTACTGTTTACAAGCCTCACGCCGAATCTGTGCACTTAGTAGACCAAGACATTGCCCTTGAGCGCATTCCTGACTCAGACTTCTTTACAGCCCAAATCAGCAAAAAAACTAATCTTCCTCGCTACTATCAATTGGAAGTAACTAATAAGTCAGGAAATACTTCACTACAATACGACCCATATTCTTTTGGCACCCAACTACCCGAATTTGATCAGCACTTATTTGGCGAAGGTCGACACTGGCATATTTATCAAAAATTAGGCGGGCATTTACATACCATCGAAGGAATCGAAGGGGTTTTATTTTCCGTATGGGCTCCTAATGCAGGTAGAGTAAGTCTTGTTTCCGAATTTAATCACTGGGATGGTCGTTGTCACCCTATGCGTAGCCTTGGCGGCAGCGGTATTTGGGAAATATTTATCCCTGGCTTAACTAAAGGTTGCTTATATAGATTTGAAATCCTTAATCGCGATAGTCAACAAATCCATGTCAAAACTGACCCGTATGGACAACAATTTGAATTTCGCCCCCAAACGGCATCATTAGTTGTCGATGAAAAACAGTACGACTGGGGGGATAAGGAATGGATTGACAAACGTATCGCGGGTGATTGGTTACATGAAGCCATGTCAATCTACGAAGTTCATCTCGGTTCTTGGCAGCGTGATAGCAAAGGAAATTTCTTAAATTACCGTGAACTTGCCCACCAAATGGTGGAGTACGTTGAAATGATGGGCTTCACTCACATCGAATTATTGCCCATAACCGAACATCCTCTAGATGCATCTTGGGGCTATCAAACAACTGGCTATTTTGCACCGTCCAGCCGTCACGGCACACCTGATGACTTCCGTTATTTCGTTGATTATTGTCATAATCATAATATTGGTATTCTTTTGGATTGGGTACCGGCGCATTTCCCGAAAGATGATTTTGCCTTAGCTCGTTTTGATGGCACCTCACTTTATGAGCATGAAGACCCACGCAAAGGTGAACATCGTGATTGGGGCACCTTAATCTACAACTATAGCCGCAATGAAGTTAAAAACTTCTTATTATCCAGTGCCTATTTTTGGATTGAAGAATATCATTTGGATGGTTTACGTGTAGATGCTGTTGCATCAATGCTATACCTTGATTACTCACGCGAAGCGGATGATTGGATTCCTAATGAATATGGCGGCAACGAAAATTTAGAAGCCATTGATTTCTTACGAGAACTGAATTCGGTCACCCACCAACAACACCCAGGTACTGTTGTTATCGCCGAAGAATCCACTTCTTGGCCACAAGTAACTCGCCCCACTTGGACTGGCGGCTTAGGTTTTTCCATGAAATGGAATATGGGCTGGATGCATGACATGTTGTCATATATGCAACAAGACCCAATACATCGTCGCCACCATCATGACCAATTAACTTTTGGTATGCTATACGCCTTCACCGAAAACTTTGTGCTGCCTTTCTCACATGATGAAGTTGTACACGGCAAAGGCTCCATGCTGAGTAAAATGCCAGGGGATGAATGGCAAAAATTTGCCAATTTGCGCCTTTTGTATACGTTCATGTTCACCTACCCAGGTAAAAAGCTATTATTTATGGGTTGTGAATTCGCACAAGGCACTGAATGGAATTTTAATCAGGCATTAGATTGGTTTGTCCTAGATTACTCATACCATAAAGGCATGCAAACCTTAGTAAAAGATTTAAATAAAATGTATGTTGCCCACCCTTCCCTATTTCAACATGACTTCGACAACCAAGGTTTTGAATGGATTGACTGCCATGATGTTGAGCAATCTATTATCAGTTATCGTCGTAAAACTGAAACTGAAAATTTAATCATTATTTTAAATTTCACTCCGGTTCCACGTGATAATTACCGGATTGGCGTACCTGAATCGGGTGTTTACGAAGAAATTTTTAATTCTGATTCTGAATACTACGCAGGTACAAATACTGGGAATGGCCGTGTTGTCACTGAAGACATTGCTTGGATGAATCAAGATCAATCAGTCAGCTTAACTATTCCGCCTTTAGCCGGCATTGTTTTGAAGCAACCATTTTGAAACAACCATTATGAAAAAAATACTTTTTGTCAGCAGCGAAGTGCAACCACTCATTAAAACGGGTGGTTTAGCCGATGTTGCAGGTAGTTTACCCATTGCCTTAGCCGAGCTTGGGCAAGATGTACGGATTATCCTCCCTAAATATCAAGCTCTTAAACTAGAGTCGGATGTAGAGTACCGTTGCACATTGCGTATAGATAATCGTGATGTCAATATTTTCCAAACCTACCTGCCCAACAGCGGCGTGATTGTTTTATTAGTTGATTGCCCTGAGTATTTTGGTGCTCCAGGCAATCCTTATACTGATGAATTTGGTAATGCTTGGACGGATGCTGCTGATCGCTTTGCACTATTTTGTCGCATTGCGGTCGAAGTAGCACAAAATAGAGCCTATTTAGACTGGAAAGCAGATGTTGTCCATTGTAATGATTGGCAAACTGGCTTAGTACCCGCGTTATTAACACTAGAGCCACAACGCCCTGCCACCGTTTTCACGATCCATAATATGGCTTACCAAGGAAATTTTTCACAAGAAACTTTCCATCGGTTGAATTTACCAGGACAACTTTGGGATATGAATGCGGTTGAATATCATCGCATGCTATCTTTCCTTAAAGGCGGGCTATCCACCGCTGACCATATTACGACAGTCAGCCCAACTTATGCTTTGGAAATACAGACAACTGAATTTGGTTATGGTTTAGAAGGACTATTACAGCACCGCCATCATGAATTAAATGGCATTATTAATGGCATTGACACTGACGAATGGAACCCTGAAAAGGATCCACGTATTGCACAGACTTTCTCAGCCGATAGCTTAGACAAAAAAACCATTAATAAAACGGCATTACAGCAGCGTTCAAATTTACCTGAAGACCCTAGCATCCCAGTTATTGGCCTTATTGGTCGACTAGTTGACCAAAAGGGTATCGACTTAGTGATTGATTGCTTAGAAAGTCTAGTCACTTACCCAGTGCAATTTATCTTATTAGGTTCAGGTGATAAAGGCTTTGAGCATCGCCTTAAAAACCTGAGCTATTTATTTCCAGATAAAGTATCCATTACCATTGGCTATAATGAAGACTTGGCGCATTTGATTGAAGCAGGTTCTGATATATTCCTTATGCCATCACGGTTTGAGCCTTGCGGCCTTAACCAGATGTATAGCCAGCGCTATGGAACCTTACCCATAGTCAGAAGAACAGGAGGCCTTGCCGATACGGTTGTTGATGCCATGCCGGAAACTATTGCTAATAAAACTGCCTCTGGATTTGTTTTTGATGAAGCCTCAACGGGGGCTATGCTAGAAGCCATAAAACGCGCTTTATTACTTTATAGTAATAAGAAAATTTGGCGACAACTACAAAAAAATGCCATGCTGAAAGATTTTTCTTGGCGGCAAAGTGCAGAGCAATATCTAAGTTTATATAATCATCTATAGCATTTGCCTAATTAAAGAACGAGAATTCAATCATACCCGCCTCTAAAAACTGAGGCTCACCGCCATTAAGTTAAGTATTTTGATATAGGAAACGCATCAAGTCCCTAAAGATGCGCTTCGTGCCTCAGCACATCCTATACCTATTGCTTACTCGATGACAGCGAGCCTTTAGGGGCTGTGGAGCCATTCGGATCTTAATTAACGCTATAACGACTACTCCATTTAATCAACTGAGTACCAAATTGACAATCAGCCCTCAAGAGAAAACCTCTACCGAAGCAAAACCTTACGAAAAATGCCATGAATCTGATGGAGAAATGCTGGTAAGAATTAGTAAAAAATTTGCCGTACTTATCACTGTTATTTTATTGTTTGATACTATCATTGATACTATCATTGATATTAGGGAGATGGAAAAAAATAATCACCCAATCTTGTTGGTCTTTTTGTCCGTCTTTAGCGGTGTCGTAACAGTTACGTAG
>CAZXJK010000197.1:0-5668 GCA_964640895.1 uncultured Methylomonas sp. | reverse complement strand
GTGGCTGACATGATGTATTCCTAATGATTATATTTAGGTCATTATGACTTGTTCTATGTTATTGTTCAAATTTGCATACAAGGTCGGAATAGCTTACCAAGTGGAGCGCAGATAACGTTTTCCGACAAAAGTTATACACGATTAGTGGCACATGACGAAATGCGAGAGGTATTAAATGTGTAAGGAGTTTAACGCTGGTGGAAAACGCTAAAGCTATAAATAAAATCATGCCATATCCACAAAAGTAACACCCACAACAAAGCCCATTCCATCCTCACGATTCCCAATCTGAATCCTAGCACGATGCAAATCCACAATTTCTTTCACAATAGCCAAACCCAAACCACAGCCATCTCCTAGACTCCCTTGAATACGATAAAAGCGTTCAAAAATTCGTTCCTGTTCAGCAGTGGGAATACCCACACCATCATCTTCAACCAGCAAGCAAGGTTCTGCACCCAGTTGTAATTTGACCACAACATTACCCTGCACACGGCCATAGCAGATGGCATTGTCGATTAAGTTAGACAATAGCTCCCGCAGTAAAATAGCATCGCCCTTTATCCAGGCGGGTTGGTTCGGGTTGTCGAAGCTTAGGTCTATCTGTTTTTGCAGTGCTTTCGGTACCCATTCTATACATACATCACGGACTAAGCTGTGTAGATCAACCTGTTGGAGATGATGACTGCCTTCGATAGGTTCGGAGCGTGTTAATACCAATAACTGGGATATCAGGTGTGAGACTCGATCCGCGCTATTTTGCATTTGCCCTAACGAGGCTTGCATGGTGTCTAAGTTATTTTCACGTTGTGCGACTTGTGCCTGTAATTTCAAGCCGGCCAACGGGGTGCGTAATTGATGTGCAGCATTGGCAATAAAACGTTGTTGAGCAGCTATCGCGGTTGTTAGTCGGGATAATAGTTGATTAATGGTATCGGTTAAGGTTTTGACTTCAGTAAAGACATGTACATCTTGCAGTGGGCTTAGATCTTGTGGTGAGCGTTGTGCAATCTGGGTTGCTAATTTATGCAAGGGCGACAGAATTATTTTTATATTTTTAAATAAGTACAGAGACATCAATATGGTAAAGATGAGCTGCGGGATTAAGTCAGCCAATAAAATATCAATCATCATGTCTTGGCGTTTATTCAAAGTTTCTGCGACATAAATAGTGACTTTTTCAGGTATCGCCTTATTTCTTAACCGCACGGATACGACGCGTACTGGTTTATTATCAATGCGAGTATTAAAAAACAGCGGTTCTGTGGAATCAAATTCGGCAAGCTCCAGTTCAGGTAATATTGGGTCACCTGCGATTGCACCTTGTTTTTCCGCTACAATTTTAAAATAGGTTTTATCCAAGTCATCCCAGCTGAAAACTTCCAGAGCATTCGCGGAAAGCTGCACAGAAAGGTGCTGGTCGGTAAATTTGATTTCTTGCTCTAAGGAGTGCGCTGAATTGAGTAACCAGCGATCATAGGTTTTATCGACATAATGTAAGGTCATCCAATAGGATAAGGCTGTTTCCAGTAACAAAAAGCAAAATACCGGCACCAACAAACGGATGATAATGGTTTTTTTTAGGCTTTTACTGGCCATGTTTAGTTTGCCTCTAGTAAATAACCCAAACCGCGAATGGTGCGGATAACGGTTTGATAGGGTGCTAGTTTTTTGCGTAACCGGTGAGTGTAGACTTCAATCGCATTATCTGCCAATGCTTCACTGCTTGATGCTAGTCGTTGGGCAATGCGGTCTTTGCTGACCACTTTGCCTGCTTGCAAGATTAAGATTTCTAACACTGCGGTTTCACGAGCGGATAGCTTGAGTGGTTGTGCATCAGCAAGAATTTGGTGGGTTTGGGTGTCTAATTCTAAGCGACCGACGGTAATACGATGACTAAACCCCCCATAACAACGTCGAATAAGTGCTTGAATCCTTGCTTCCAGTTCACCTAAATCAAAGGGTTTGGTTAAATAGTCATCAGCACCTTGGCTGATGCCTTCAATCCGATCAGTGACACCATCACGTGCAGTAAGAATAAGGATTGGTAAGGATACTTTTTGATGGCGTAATATACGCAGGACTTCTAAGCCATCCATATCTGGCAAACCTAAATCTAGTACAATCAGGTCAAAATCTTGTGCTTGTATTAATTGCAAAGCATATCTGCCCGAAGCGGTAGCAGTTACAGTATAGCCACTTTGTTGTAAAATATGGCTTAAGCCATCACTGAGTACGGCATCATCCTCAATTAATAATATATTCATTGTTTACAGGGGTGAAAGGTTACTGAAAGGTTATGTGCCTATAATGAATTTTAGCAGTAGCAATTATAACAATTAAAGTCTTCAGAGAATTATTATGCAATCATTTGAAAAATTATTAGAACAAAATAAGCAGTGGTCTGCGCACAAAAAAGCCCAGGATCCGCAGTTTTTTGAACAATTATCCAAAGGGCAGAAGCCTGAGTTTTTATGGATCGGCTGTTCGGACAGTCGCGTGCCAGGTGAAATTATTGTTAATGCTGAGCCGGGTGAAATTTTTATTCATCGTAATATTGCCAATCAGGTGATTCCTACCGATTTTAACTGTCTTAGTGTCTTGCAGTATGCCGTCAATGTGTTGCAAGTAAAACATATTATCGTTTGTGGACATTACAACTGTGGTGGTGTGGTGGCTGCATTAAATAAACAGCGTTCGGATTTGGTAATTACCAATAAATGGTTGATGCATATTAAAAATACTTATCGTCTGCATCAAGAAGAGATTGATAAGCTTACTGACGAAACCGAGCGAGTTAACAAGTTAGTTGAGTTAAATGTGATCGAACAAGTGAATGCGTTATCGCATACGTCTATTATTCAAGAATCTTGGTTTCAGCATAAAATGCCAACTTTGCATGGCTGGGTGTATGGTTTAGATGATGGCTTGATTAACCCTTTGATTACCTTATCAGCGGGTCATGAAATTAATCCAATTTTCCAATACGAGCAGATAACGAGTTAAATGATGCAAGCAACTAAGCCGCATAGTTCTAATTTAGGCGTTTTGGCAAATCTTCGCCATGACATTCCTGCCGGTGTGGCCGTATTTCTTGTTGCTGTGCCGCTTTGCTTGGGCATTGCGATGGCTTCAGGTGCGCCACTCTTTTCCGGCTTGATTGCGGGCATTATGGGCGGGATATTGGTTCCTTTGATTAGTCGCTCTGCTCTAGGGGTTAGCGGGCCAGCTGCTGGTCTTGCAGTGATCGTGTTGACGGCCATTCAAGATTTGGGCTTTGAAACCTTTCTATTGGCGGTAGTCATAGCGGGTGTTTTTCAGGCGGCGATGGGCGTTGCTAAAGCGGGTATCATCGGTTATTTTTTTCCCTCCTCAGTGATTAGCGGCATGTTGGCGGGTATTGGTATTATCATCTTTTTGAAACAGATTCCACATGCTTTCGGCTACGATCAGGACTATGAGGGTGATATGTCATTTTTGCAAGGTGATGGCTACAACACCTTTAGTGAATTGGAGCATATAGTCAATTATATTACGCCTGGCGCGGTACTGGTGACGTTGGTTTCACTTACAATCCTGATTGTATGGGAACTACCTGTGATGAAAAAAAATTCTGTTTTTAAGTTATTGCCAGGGTCACTTATTGCAGTACTTGCCGGCATTATAGTCAGTCAGTTGCTGGGCATATTTTATCCTGAGATGGCATTGGCGGCAGAGCATTTGGTTAGCATTCCTGTTGCGCAAAATAGTACTGATTTATTAAATCAATTTACTTTTCCTGATTTTTCCCAAGTCAATAATCCGCAGGTTTATCTGACTGCATTGACGTTGGCTATTGTTGCTAGCTTGGAAACCTTGCTCTGTGTTGAGGCGGCCGATAAATTGGATGTCGAAAAAAGAGTCACGCCTACCAATCGTGAGTTGATTGCGCAAGGATTGGCAAATAGTGCATCAGGTTTGATTGGCGGCTTGCCAGTTACACAGGTGATTGTGCGGAGTTCCGCTAATATTCAAGCGGGTGCAAAAACCAAAGCATCTGCCTTTGTGCATGGTGTCTTGTTGCTGGTTGCAGTTATGTTTATTCCGGCATTACTTAATTTTATTCCGTTGGCTAGTTTGGCAGCTATTCTGTTTGTGGTCGGTTACAAATTAGCTAAGCCAGCATTATTTATAAAAATGTACCATACGGGGATGTATCATTTTATTCCTTTTATAGCGACTATTCTGGGTTTGATATTTACCAATCTATTGATGGGTATCGGTATCGGGCTATTGATAGCGCTATTGTGTGTCTTGTTGGAAAACTATAAGGTTGCGGGCTATTATCATGAGGAGCATGAAGACAAAACTATTATTATTCGTTTGTCAGAGCAAGTTTCATTTTTGAATAAGGCCAATATTTTACAGACTCTGGATCATATTCCTGATTATTCTAAAGTTATTATTGATGCTTCGAGTTCAAGATATATTGATTATGATGTTTACGAGATTATTATCAATTTTAAGGCGGAGGCCAAACGCAAAGATATCCAATTGCAAATTATTAATCTTAATGGCTATGGGAGTTTGGAGCCTGTTAGCAGTAACTAGCGTATGGAAGTCAGGCTTTAGGGAAATGGAAAAATTAAATCATCCAAAATTTTCCAGAGATGCCACTAATACTGGCTTATCGGTTTTAAAAATTGGATGATTATTTATTTCCTGCTCCCTTAGCTTATACGGTAGGCTGGGTTAGATTTTTTTGCGAAGCAATAAAAACGTAACCCAGCAAAGCTTGATATAGATGCTGGGTTACGTTAGCTGCGCTTGTAAAGCTAACCCAGCCAGCCTACAGATTTATAAAGCATTGTTAAGCAATATTGCTTGCGAATAATGAGACGCTACTAAATAATGACTTTAAACTATGAAAAATTATAAATTTAAATCAATTTCCCTGTTAATTTGGCTGCTGCTGGTACTCTCTAGTTCACATGCCAGTGCTGAGAATGTCGAAGATTTTGGTGTCTGGGGGGCTATTCAAGGCCAGGGTAATTTTACTAAGTCCAGTACTGCTGCAAGTAAGTGGCAATGGTGGATGGAAGGACAGGGGCGTTGGTTTGATAATGCCGATCACTTGGGGCAAAGTATTATTCGCCCAGGTGTGGGTTATAAGTTTTCTGACCAAGTCAGTTTGTGGTTGGGGTATGCTTGGGTAAGAACCTCACCATTAGATAAGGCACACACGGACGAACACCGTATTTGGCAGCAGTTAAGTTGGAATAGAGGCTACTCTTGGGGAAAGCTGGCGACCCGTACCCGTTTAGAGCAGCGATTTTTATCTAATGGCAATGATACTGGCTGGCGTTTTCGTCAGTTTTTAAAATATACCCACCCTTTGTTTTCTGAACGAGTGTATTTGTCATTATGGGATGAAGTGTTTGTTAATTTTAACAGCACCGACTGGGGCGCAAACAGTGGTTTTGGGCAAAACCGTCTGTTTGCAGGCGTGGGTGTGTTCATTGACCACGATAAGCACTACCGTTTCGAGTTGGGGTATATTAATCAGTTTGCCCATCTTGAGAGCCGCGATGATTTAATGAATCACTTAATGTCGGCTAGTTTGTTTATTCGGTATTAGCCATATCGCAGCAGAACCTAGCTAATGCTTGCAGAAAAATTAAAAATAGAT
>CAZXJK010000196.1:0-5689 GCA_964640895.1 uncultured Methylomonas sp. | reverse complement strand
GGGACTAAAAATCATCACTTCGCTAAGCTCCGTTTCCCTGATTTTCAGCGAAAGCAATTTCATTACGGTCTATTTTAATAACCTGAGCAATAGAAGTATTAAACTCATCTTCCACAATTGCCAAATCACCAAAACGTGTCACAGCATCACTGCTATCCCCAGCCTCAGTGACGCTTACCGTAATAATATTACCAACGATAGAAAGAATATTATGATGCCTGACCATTTGTCGAATCATTTAAAACTCCAATAAATGTTAAAATTATTTAAATAAGTTAGCCAAGGCCATATGATCAGAAATCACCCCGGCAGAAACCACCTTATCTCGGCCTGATTTTTTTGCCCTATATAAAGCAGCGTCTGCTTTTTCAATTAAATCTACGCCCACCTGACTAGAATTGACATGTGCTCCTTTTGAGGGTTTATAAGTCACAGTACCAATGGACATAGTCACTGTCACAGAACTACCCTTAGCCTCAACTACAATATTCTTTATCTTTTTTCTAATTCTTTCCGCAATATCAATAGCCATGCCTTCTTCAATATTAGCCAACAAAGCCACAAACTCTTCACCACCATAGCGAGCTAAAACATCATTATTACGTAACTGTTCACGAATAGTGCCCGCTACCACCGTTAAGACTTGATCACCGACTTGATGACCATAGCTATCATTTACTTTCTTGAAAAAATCTATATCTAAAAAGAAACACGATAAAGCTTCAACACTACGTTGCGCTCGGTCTATTTCTTCACCTAAACGCTGCTCTAAAAATCTGCGGTTATTAACCCCAGTCAAGGAATCCATTAAGCTAGTACGCTTCATGGATTCATAATTCAAGTGATTCTCTAAGCACACACCCACGACAGAAGTCATATGCTCAATAAAATCGGTCGCCATGGTATTCTCAAAGCGATGCCCGTCAAAGCTTCCCATACTAAGAGCACCCAAAAATTTGCCACGCCGCACCAGTGGGATAATAGCAACACTGGCAGGTTTATGCTTATCAATACTAAAAAAATCGGCACACTTAGCCGTTTTATAAGGCCCTAAATAAGGATTAATTGAACAACCAAAAGTAGCTTGTAACACTTCATTATTATCTAAAATAATAAGTCGCGGTTGTTTTTTTATATTAAATCCATCTTCCAACAAATAGCTTTGTAGTTCGCTTTTTGCATCAATAAGACAAAACCCAATATAATCGAGATCAAAAAAATCCTGCGCATCTAAAACATACTCCAACATTTCCGCTAAAGAATTAAGGTTAAGTAAACCCATTTCAAACATTTGAAAACGCCGTAACGTGGTACTATTAGATTTTACACGCTCCAACATGCCGTCCAAATGGCTCTGTAACACCATTAAATCCGTCGTTAGGTCTTCTTCCAAAATAATTTTCTCGACTAATAATAAGCAATTACCCGTAAGATTAGCAGTTTCTGCATAAAAACGTAACTATTTATCACATGCCCCAATCAATCACCCAACAAATAGCTGAATTACGTCAGCAAATTCAAACACATAACCATAATTATTATACTTTGGATGCGCCGACTGTTACCGATGCGGAATATGATCGGAAAATTAAATTGTTACGCGAACTGGAAGCAAATAATCCTGAGCTGGCAAGCCCAGACTCGCCTAGCCAATCAGTGGGTGGTACGGTACTAGAAGCCTTTAGTAAAGTACAACACGAATTACCCATGCTATCACTTGGCAATGTGTATTCAGCCTCTGAACTACATGATTTTATTGAGCGTATTACTAAGCGTTTAGATAATGCTGCTGAACTCGATTTTTGTGTTGAACCCAAGTTAGATGGGTTGGCTATCAGCCTATTATATGAACAAGGCAAGTTAGTACAAGCCGCGACCCGTGGTGATGGAACTGTTGGCGAAGATGTCACCCACAATGTTAAAACCATTAACAACATCCCGCATACCCTGATAGGAGCAGACATTCCAGAACGCTTGGAAGTACGCGGAGAAGTGGTTATGCCTATTGCAGACTTTCACCACTTCAACCAACAAGCAATTGCTAATGACACTAAAGGTTTTGTTAACCCGCGTAATGCAGCAGCAGGTAGCCTGCGTCAGCTAGACTCCAACATTACCGCGCAAAGACCTTTGGCTTTTTATAGTTATGGGGTTGGCATTATGAGCAATGGCCAATTAGCCAATAGTCATTATCAACGCCTACAACAACTTAAAAACTGGGGGCTGCCTCTAACAAAAGAAGTCAGCCTTGAAAAAGGTGCCGAAGGCTGTCTAGCTGCGCACCAAAAATTACTACAACAACGTACAGCATTACCTTATGAAATTGATGGTATTGTCTATAAAGTAGATGATATTGCCTTACAAGAACAATTAGGTTTTGTCGCACGCGCCCCTCGTTGGGCAACTGCTCATAAATTTCCTGCTCAAGAAGAACAAACCCAATTATTAGATGTCGAATTTCAAGTGGGCAGAACAGGTGCCATTACTCCAGTAGCCATTTTAGAACCCGTATTTGTAGGAGGGGTCACCGTCAGTCGCGCCAGTTTACATAATGCTGACGAAATCGCACGCTTAGCTATTAAAATTGGTAATACTGTCATTATCAGAAGAGCAGCCGATGTCATACCACAAATAGTCAAAGTACTGCCAAGCCCTGAGACCGATAGCAAAGAGATTGTCTTCCCTAGCAGCTGCCCTATTTGCACTTCTGAGATTGAGCGTTTAGAAGATGAGGCGGTTGCTCGTTGTACTGGCGGCTTATACTGTGCTGCACAACGTAAAGAAGCTATCCAGTATTTTGCATCGCGTAAAGCCATGAATATTGATGGTTTAGGTGTAAAAGTAGTCGAACAATTAGTAGATGCCCAACTGATTAATACCCCAGCTGATTTATTTAGCTTAACCGCTGAACAATTAGTGCCACTAGAGCGTATGGGGGACAAAAAAGCAGCTAATCTCATTCAGGCAATAGAGCACTGCAAACAAACTAGTTTCGCCAAGTTTCTACTCGCGCTTGGCATCCGTGGAGCAGGTGAAGCAACCACTAAAAACTTGGCCGAACATTTTATCACTCTGCCAGCACTGCAAAATGCGGATGTTGAAGCCTTAGAAAAAGTGGATGATGTCGGTGCAATAGTCGCAAAACATACCGTTGCCTTTTTTCGGCAAGTGCATAACCAAGAAGTCATACAAGCATTATTAGCAGCTGGCATTCAATGGCCTGCTATACCAGCCAAAGAAAAAAAAGCACAACCCTTAGCAGGTAAAATCTTTGTATTAACAGGCACTTTAACGAAAATGGACAGAAGCGAGGCTAAACAAGCGTTACAAAACCTAGGGGCTAAAGTAGCCAGTAGCGTATCCAAAAAAACCGATTATGTGGTTGCTGGAGAATCTGCTGGCTCAAAACTAAGCAAGGCTGAGGAGCTTGGGGTTACAGTTTTGAGTGAAAACGACTTATTAAGCCTATTAAACAACAATACATAAGCAGTATTTATTGCACTGTTTCCAAACAATCAGAACTAGCCCATTTGTTTGGAAAGTGTTATTGTCTTAAATATTAGGAATACTTAATTTAGTGTCGAGGCGGTGGGTTTATCTAAGTACCCATAACTCATTCCTAAACAAAATGGAACAATCTCATATTTCTCAGCGTAGCATGATTACACGGAAAGCAATCACTACCTTAATTTACAAAGGTTTAAATTATGAAGCACATCTACACACTCATTGCAGCAGGTCTTTTATCAGCAGCTAGCATGTCAACTTTTGCTGAAAACAAACCCATGAAAATGAATATGAACATGAGCGGCATGTCTGAAGAAATGAAAGATAAGCAAGCACGCAAAAAACAACACTATATTCTGCAAGTAGACGCACTATCATCCAAAATCAGAAGTGAAAGAAATGCTAAAAAGAAGCAAAAATTAATGGATGAACAATTACAGATTATTAGAGATCATCAAGATGCAAAAAGACAAATGAAAAAGAAGATGATGAAGAAACATATGCAAAAAATGATGAATAAAAAGAAATCTATGCAAATGTAATTTTCATTGCACTAAACTTTCTCAAGAATAAATAGCTGGCTTATTCATTTTTATGAGTAAACTGGCTATCTCTCCGACTCCCTTTTCCAATTAGCACACCTCCTACTTAGGCACCTGGAAATAAATAATCATCCATCTTTACTGGTTTTTTTGTCCGTCATCAGTACTGTAGCAATAGTTACGTAGCCTGCTATGCGCCTATTGCTACAGCACTAATGACAAACAAAAATCCTGCCAAAATATTGGATGCTTATTTATTTCCAAGTGCCTTACATATAATAACCTTTATATAACGAGCTCTCTATGAATGATAAAGAAATTGTGGCAACACAAGCAGCCAAATTAGTGACTGACGGCATGTGCATCGGTTTAGGCACTGGCTCAACCGCTGATTATTTTATTGAAGCACTTGCACAGCGAACAAAAACTGAAAATCTGAACATCACTACCGTAGCAAGTTCTATCGTCAGCATGCAAAAAGCACAAGCATTAGACTTACCATTAGTCGCATTAGAGCACTTGACTCGCATAGATTTATATGTAGACGGTGCTGATGAAGTAGACCCGATGTATACCCTGTTAAAAGGCCAAGGTTATGATTTAGTAAGAGAAAAACTTTTAGCAAATGCTAGCGAACAATTTATTGTGCTAGTTGATCAAAGCAAAATAGTACAACGCATTGGTGAGCGCTTCGCTATCCCAATAGAGGTCATGCCTTTTGCTTGGCAAATGGTCAAATATCAACTGGAACAAATGGGAGCTACTGGAACATTGCGCCAAAACAGTAATGCCAGTGGTTTAGCCGTTAGTTCTTATGGCAGTTTAATATTAGATATGACTTTTGCTGCACACACAGCAGATACCCAGCAGTTAAATACCACTTTAAATAGCATTCCAGGCATAGTTGAACATGGCATATTTTATGACTTGGCAAATGTTATTTTACTTGCTAAAGATGGCGCATTACAGGAGTTGCCGCGCCTAACACATAGATAGGGTAAAATAATATTTTTTCCATCAGGCGACCCTTGATATCAAGGATCGAAAAGAGGTGATGATCAATGAATAATCTTTCTCGGCGTAATTTTCTCCACACTACATCTACTGCCGCTGTTGGTGCTTTGCTGCTCCCCCATATTGCAACAGCCAGCATTAATAAAGATCTCCCCCAAAGCGGCCTTGTCACTGGCGTACCCAATGCTTTACGCTACGATGCCATTCCCAGCTTCCTAAGTGCAGCTCAAATAGCTCCACATTACACTGCACATTATGGTGGTGCTTTGCGTGGTTATATTGCCGCTGATGACAAACTGCAATCGAATATTATCAATACAACAACTATTGATACTAACGCATATGGAGCATTGCAGCGTGCTCGAACCCATAAAGGCAATAGTGTCTTACTGCACGAACTATATTTTGATGGCATGACTCTAAAAGCAGGCATTCCACCACAATCTGCACTACATACTGCAATAGAAAAGCGTTTTGGTTCAATTGAAAAATGGGCGGTTGACTTTCAAGCGACCGCAAAATCAGCATCTGGATGGGCAATTCTAGCTACACACTCACTGAACGGTAAACTTGGGTGAGGCTTGAATATGATGTATTAAGCCATTAAGTATTGAGTCTCACCTTGA
>CAZXJK010000195.1:0-5696 GCA_964640895.1 uncultured Methylomonas sp. | reverse complement strand
CTATTCAGCTTGCCTTGGCTGGTAATATCCCTTCTGGTGGGGGCGAGTAGTTACATTAAAACATTCATTAAAATCAATATTTAACCGATGGTAGAAAGTGGAATAATCCAACGTACTATGCCGCCCTTATTTGTTTTTACTTGCCAGCGTATTTTTCCTTGTAGTTGTTTTACACGAAAACGCATGCTTGTGATACCTCTCCCTTCATGCCAATGGTCAATAGTTGAATAATCACCATTATCAAATAAGGTAATTTGCAGGCAATTAAATCGATATTTTATGGTGACTAATAAGCTATTCCCTGTGCTGTGCTTTAAAATATTAGATATAGCTTCTGCTTGAAGGCTGCTTAAATTTTGCTCATCATCTATATTTAAAGAGAGCCTTGACGGCGCTTTTTGATGTTGCCAAGCGATATTAAAATGAGCTGCGGTACATCGGCTTAACGTTTTTTTATGCCATGTTTCTAAAACCTCGCTCAGTAGGTGTTTATTTTTAGGTTTCTTACTAACAATGGCACGTAAATCATTCATAGCACCGCGCGCAAGCTGTCCAGTTTCTTCACTGTCGGCTTGATAAACCAATGACAGTAATTTAGAGCCCATGTCATCGTGTAAATTTCTATAGATGCGTTCTCGTTCATTGCTAGAAGCTTGTTCTGTTTCTAAAACAAGAATTTTTTCATAGTTAGCTTCTATTTTTTGTTGTGCTTTTTGTACCCTATTTTCAAGTTCTTTATTTAATTTTTCAAAGCCTTTAACTGCTATAAGAAAACGCGAGACCATCAAATAACCAATCATCAATAAGATAATCGGCACGCTATAGTTTAGCCAAAAAGCTTCGCCACTTTCGATCACTCTGTTTTGTACCAAAATGTCATGGACACCAGAAATAGCAATGAAGGTGAAAGCAACAATCATTGCTATCTGTGATGATTGCTTATACTTTATCCAGCTATAAAAAATTAAGAAAATGCTTACTATGCCCCAAACCATGGTGTAAATATGAAAGTTACGACTGATAAAAAATAAATGAGTTTCCGAGGAAAAAATAAGAGCAAGGTTGATAAGAATGGCAGCAATGAGAATGCTACCTTCAAATTTATGTGAATATTGTTGACCATTTAAACGACGTATAAAAAAGAAAAATAATAAAGGAATCCAGCCCATGCTTGTTTGCATTAATTTTTCCCAAACAAGCTCAGGTAAAATTGGATTAATGACATAAAGGTTTAAGCTACTAATAGCCCATGAGCCACAAACTAAAGCGCCCCAAAAAAAGACTGGGTCTCGCCGCTTGCTCCAGACTAATGTCATTAAAAAAAAATAAACACCGGCTAGAATTCCGCTAATAATATGAATGTTGACGGTATTAAAGAGTGTTTTTTGGTAAAGATTATTGATGATATTTCGTTCACCTATTTTAATGCTACCCAATTGTCCATATTCATTGGCATAGGCGACAACTTTAATTTTAATTTTATTACCTTCGGGCTTTAAATCGGCAGGTGAAAATACAAACATCAGTGGTGAATGCCAAAAGCGTGAAATTGGTGGCTGCATATTGCCACCAGAGCCCAATAGCGTATCGTTTAACCACACTTCAGCATTCATATTGATTTCTGGAAGATAAATTGCCCATTGTCGTGAAATTTCATGAATATTCTTTAGCTCAAGTTCATACCATACAGAGCCATAAAAACCCTGTGTATCATGTGTCCAATGGTCGGGTAATTGAATGGATTGTGCTTGGCTGAAATCAGGCGGGTCATCAGCATTTGAAATTAACTTAGTTGCTTGATTAAGGTGGGTGATTGTCTGTTCTTTAGCTAGGAGGTTTCCGCTAGCACTGAATAAAATCAACACTAAGGTAAGGACTCTATATAAAAAATTAAATTTAATTTTCAGCATTCTTTACTTTAAACCCTGTTCTAAAGTTTGGAATGCATCTTGGTAGGAGTGATGTTCCTTAAGGAGTCTCTGAACAAGTCCAATAATTTTGAACTTGCTAAAACTGCCGATATTTTCACCGAAAATCGCAGCAATAGAGTGGCTATTACGGCTCATTTCGACGAAAATAGCGACAGTTTTTTTTGTGCTCAAATTTTATTAACTTAATCAGAGGCTCCTTATCAGCTTTATACGCGTTAGAGGTTGTTGCTCTAGAGTCTAGAAAAACATTGTTTCCGGGTAAGTTATCGATGTGAATCATGGTAGTGATAACGTATGTTTTAAAAGAAACTGGTCATCTGTAAATAAATATCATCAACTGCTGGAAAATTTTTGGCGTCATAGGTTTTTTGTATTTCTAGTTGAATAATTAAAGGTAAGGGGAGGTCACCATTTTGCCAAGCTTTAATGCCACTCCAAGAAACAGTGGCGCGCCATTGGTTTGCAAAAAGGCTTGTGTTTTTCTCAAGAGACGAAGTATCTGTACTCACCGATGATTGATATGAATCTGAACTTTTAACATACCTATGCCAAGTCGTAGACACACGCCAATCACCGATAACTTTCCCTATACCAATGTCGATTTCTTGGTAGTTTCCGAGCTTTCGGTTCAAAGACTCTTTACTGCTTTCAAGGGCTAATAAGTCATTCGGTGCAGCAATGCGTCGAGTGACTTTGTCTTCTGACTGATAGGTGTATTCAGCGGCAAGTTTTAAATCGAAACCTTGACTTAAATCACGATAATATTCTACGCGAGCACGAAGGTCTGTTGTGCCATCATCAATAGGCTGTTGCAGTAAATCATCTGGGTCAATATCGCTTGCTAAACCAAAACGAATACCGCCGCCGATAATGAGTGAATCAATAGGCGATTTATAAACACGCCATAAAACACCTAGTGTCGGATCACCTAAACCTTCCCAGTGTGTCGTTTTTAAAGGTTGATAAGCAAAGCCAAATGCAGGGTCAGATAATATTGATTGGACGCCAGTGGTGCCAACAGGGATGGTTGGACCTAAACCCACGGGTAACAATGCGGGGTTAGTGGGCGAAGAAGGTAAGGCGCTGTTAAAGGCTGGGTTAAAACCAATGTTTCCGCCTTCGACGTTAAACTTTGCCTGTGTGGTTACTTTGCCAAAAGGAATGATGACGCCAATAGTTAGGTCGTCACTTAAGCCATAACCCAGTGTTAATTCAACTCGCTTGGTTTTAACCTCAGCTTCAAAAACAGTTGTGCCTAAAGAAGCGGTCGCACCAAATACGGCTAAGTCTGGTAATACGTTACTGTTTAAATTGATGTTATCTAATGATGATCCGAGAGCTTGTTTATCTGAGTTTTGGTCATAAAGTTCGTCATAGCCGTTTTGGCGGAACTCAATACGCAATGCAAACCGTCCTTGAGGTGCAATAAACTCTAAACCGTGACTAGCCGAACTTGATATTTTAGCTTCGTCAGCCATGGCACTATTTATAAACAAGTTGATAAATGTCAATCCAAATACTAACTGGCGCTTAATGCAAATCATATGAATCTCCTTCGATTAAGGTGAGAAACGAAACGTGTCTAGTTCTTCGTTGCTAAACCCCCTTGTTTAGGGGGTAGCGATCTAAAATATTCTCTTTAAACTCAATTAAGAGGCAAATTAGCATATTGTTAATCAATTTTAAAAGAGGAAATAATAATGAATATTCAATTTAAAACTTTATTTTTTATACTCAGTTTAATGCTGGGTTTAAGTGCTTGTGGTGGCTCTGGAAGTGGTTCAGATGATACCGGTTCTGCGGGTACAACGACCATTTCTGGTACCGCTGCCACCGGTGCGGCTTTAGCGTCTAAAACAGTGACAGTGGTTGATGCCAATGGCGCAGTAGTCACGACAATGACAGATGCTACTGGAAAATTTAGCGTTACTGTAACAACATCTGCAAAGCCGTTTATGCTTAAGGTAGAAACAAACGGTGACCCTTTGTTTTCATTCGCTGAAACGGGTGGAGGAGTCGTTAATATAACGCCTATGACTAATCTTGCATTACATGAAGCCAATAAAAACGGCTCAAATTACACTGATTTGAATGCTTTATTTACCGCTTTCCAAGCTAATCATGGGCAAATAACAGCCGATGAATTGCGAGATGCAAAAGCTAAAGTCAATGCAACCCTAGGTGTTTTATTCAGCGGTATTGGTGTTACCAATTCGTTTGATGTTTTTACAACGGCCTTTGATGCTGATAATAGCGGTATTGATGCCATTTTAGATGGCGTTACAATTATCATTACGGCAGGTGGCGCAGCGACTAATATTACGATTGAGATTGGTGGCAGCACGTTTACCTTTGACCCAACCATTGATTTTAGTAATTTTTTACCGGGTGGTGGTTCTGGTTCAGGCTCAACAACCTTACCTGCATCGGTATCTGGACAAATTTTAGACATGGTTTTTGCTCTGGCAACAGCAGGTTCACCTTATAATAATGCGGATGTTATAAAGTTTACTTTTAGCAGCAGCGGTGCCTTAATGCTTACCGAAAACTTTACTGTTTTTGCAGCTACCTTTACAAAAATTAATGACACGCGTTATGAATGGGATAATGGAACTCACACCTATGCCTTATCATTAGTTAATGGTGAAATTCATGAAGTGGATGTTAGTGATTCTGCGACAAATGGACCTTTAGGTCAATTTACACCAAGCTCTTCAGGTTCAGGTGGTGGATCAGGATCAGGCACAAACGGATTATCATTTTCTGTAAATGGCCAAGACTTTTCATACACCACATTCTTTTCTCAGCAAGCTAAATATGGAGCGACAGATACAGTTGAATTATTTTTTGAGGGTGCAAATGGGAAAATTGTAATTCCAAGGGAATTAGGGACATCAAACTGTAATGCTTATCTCCTCGGTGCTTCTGGCTTCTCCTATTCTGGTAGTGCTGGGAATTGTCAAATCACTGTGACGTCAGTTTCTCCCTTAATAGCCACTTTTTCGGGCAAAGTTAAAGAGGCCGTTTTCCCATTTCAAGCCGATATTGATTTGACTAGTGGTACTTTGTATTTAGATACAAATTTTGTAAGCAGTAATTCATCGTCAATTGATGCTAACACACCCTTTACGATTACTTATGGTGGTATCGCTTTAAATGCAGCGACTTGTGATCCTTCTGCGTTAGTGACACCTACAAGCACCACACTATTAGGTGGTACTAGTGATGTTTATGGCTGGAAAGGAGATGTTGATGAGGCGGGCGCATTTTATGAGTTAAGTTTAAATAAATCGGGTAATACCTATACACCTGGCAGCATTAATTTTAGATTTGTATGTGCCAGTTTGAGTGTTTCTTGGCAAACTAGTGGTACCTTGGATTCTCTAAATATCACGTTAGACACAGCTTCTGGATTAGTGAATTTTAATAACACGGTGATACCTTTTGTTCAAAGCGGAATAACAACAAATGATTTTCCTGCGGATACTACTATTATCCCAGGATCGTCATTATCGATTACATTAAATGGAACACTCGCAGAAATTTAAGTGATCTTTAATGAAGTTACGTAAGCTTTAGCTTAAACTGCGACGAACCTTTTATCGTCGCAGTTTATTATGGCACAATACTTCGAAATTCATCCAGACAACCCTCAACAGCGCTTAATTTATCAAGCAGCTAAAATCATCCAAGACGGTGGTTTGGTTATTTATCCAACCGATTCAAGTTATGCACTTGGTTGCCACATGGGTGATAAGTCAGCAT
>CAZXJK010000194.1:0-5732 GCA_964640895.1 uncultured Methylomonas sp. | reverse complement strand
CGAGTTCAGGTAAACTCATTAAAATACCCATAGCACTATTTTTTAACGCTTTGCCCGAGTCAAAGGGTAAAGCAAAACCACCGTAAATGCCAACGGTTGTTGCTGTGAGCAGGTTTAGGGAGCCGAATATTGGGCGAGACCAAATGTTTTGGTCGGTAAAAAATAGAAATATCGCATCTGATTCATTAAATTTATAATCTTTGGCAGTTAAAGTATTAAATTCTCTTAAATAAACGAGAATGTTGTTTTCTTGCTGTTGCATTTTTTTTAGCTGTTGATCGCGGAAAGAAGGAGCAATCTTTTTTTGAGAGTTAATGCTGAGGCTATCAAAAGAGCTAAACGGAATAAAGGCAAGTGGATGATGATCAATAAGGTGGTTCAATTCATGCATTTGTTGCGTATGAATTTCAGCTTGTTTGATCGTGGCAAAAATTTCAGTGACACAATTGCGAGTCATTAAATCATATTGATAGAGTGTCTGAATTTGTTTGTTGATACTAGCTTGGTAAAATTGCAAATTGTTAAGTGCAGTAGCTGTTTGTTGTGGGCTTAACTTAGGAAAGAGGTGCGGAACTAAGGGTATTGATTGGCTAGGTAAAAGGCGCTCACCCGTTAGACGAATAGCTTGTTGTTTAGATAAAGCACGTTCTCGTTCATAGTAATAATTTGCTAGCATTTCAAATTGACTATAACTTTTTTCTGCAATGACTGTTTGTTGAGAGAATAGCTGATTTTTTTGTTGTTTGATTTTAGCTAAAGCTTGCTGCTTCTGTTTTTGGAATAAAGCTTGGTAACGCACTACTTCAGAATAGGTTGCTTGCCTGCTATCAGTAACATAGCTGTCTAATAAGACTAGCTTACCTGAATCTATAGAGTGAGAAAGGGCGAGTATGCGTGCATAAAGGACAAAGGCAGAGCTGCCCCAGTCAGGTCGGCTGGATGTTAATAAGCTTAGTAAGTTATTGATTAATTGCTTTTGAAATGCTTTTAATTGTGTGATTTCAGCTGTAGATAGTTTAAAAGTGGCATGTTCAGGGCTGAAGTAAAACTTATTGTTAAGGGGAGTATCAGCCTTCAGTGTTTGTAAAAATAATAGTTTGCTAACAGAATCTAAATAGCGGCTAGCAAATGAGTAAGGAACCGATAAAAAGGTATTTTCACTTACTAATAAGGAGCTTTGTGGCCAAGCAGTAGGCTGGTAAGTGGAAAATTTAGTTTTAAGTTGCTGAATATGTTTATCAATAAAGTTAGTGCCTAGATTTTTATGTATTTTTTTATGTATGGCTTTATTGATACTTGTTTCACGTGAAACAAAGTTATCAGCAAAGAGGCCGGCTCCAGGTATTGTTAATAATGGTGATTGAATTTGTTTATTGAGTAAAGCAAGGTTGAGATTAATTTCATTTACTATCGCATCTTGTTGTTTTTGCAATAAAAAACGTAAATTGAAGTGATTACGTAACTGTTCATAATGTAGCTCATCTAATTCAATTGTTGTTGTATATAAGGTTCTATTTTCTAGATAGCGGTATTGATAGTCAAAGTCAGTACTAGTATGCCTAATGATGCGAATAATTCCGCTATCAAAGTGTTGAAAATGATAGGTTTCCTTATCGAAGCGTAATGCAGTGTGTCCACCACTCGCATTACCTTCGCTAGCATTGATATATAAATAACTTAGTGGTTTTGCACATAGGCTTATAGGGACTATTAAGCAAAGATATAATGTGACCTGAATGAAGCTTTTCAAGTACGAGATGGTCATCATGACGTAATTTTGAAAAGCCCCACCTAGGGTATAAGGTAAATACTGCACTTTATACTTCACGTGGTCACAAGTAGTACCTTATTGCGCATCATAACCTTTTTGAATCATTTGCATTCTTAATTCATTAGAATCAGCTAGACTCTTCTTATAAGTTTCATAAACACCACCCGTCAACTTGGCTTTTTTCAATGCACGGCCGATACCGACTAAGGTGGTTTCATCATCTTCCCAGTTAGTAATACCATTTTCTGTGGCAATTTCAGTGATACCTGTGACAAATGAGGCGCGATCAAATGCTGCAGTCGTGAGATAAGCAGCAGTATAATCCATGATTTTTATTTCATAGGCTTTGTTTTTATCTGATGAAAATGAAGAAGGACTGCTAATAACTGAGCCAACTGATTCAGATATACTGGTAGAGCTTTCAGATGAGCTTTCAGAGCTTGCTGAAAACGAACAACCTTGTATAAAGCCAACTGTGATGATGGCTAAGAGTATATTAGTTTTTATTTGCATAAAAGTGCCTATAATATAGAGAAAGAATAAAAATTGAATATAGTAAGTTTATACATGTTTTTTTATAAAACAAATATTACTTGCATTCAAACGTATAAAAATAAGTCAATTGATTAAATACACTATTACCAGCCATATAAGAATATGGCAGAATAGTGAAATAGATTTTTAACATGGAGATAACTATATGACTGACTCTGCAAAATTGTTTTCAGATGCAAAAAACGTAATTCCAGGAGGCGTTAACTCACCGGTTCGCTCTTTTAGTGGCGTTGGTGGTACACCTGTTTATATTGATAGGGCAAAAGGTGCCTATCTTTATGACACTGAAGGCAAGCAGTATATTGACTATGTTGGCTCTTGGGGGCCTATGATTGTTGGCCATGCACACCAAGATGTGCTAGATGTAGTCAATGAAACAGCAGCAAAAGGCTTAAGTTTTGGCGCTCCTACCGAGCTAGAAACCTTAATGGCCAAGAAAATTTGTAAATTAGTACCTTCGATTGAGCAAGTGCGCATGGTGAGCTCGGGTACTGAAGCAACTATGAGTGCTATTCGTTTGGCACGAGGTTATACAGGCCGTAATAAGATTGTAAAATTTGAAGGTTGTTATCATGGGCACTCAGATCCGTTATTAGTTAAAGCCGGTTCAGGTGCATTAACCTTAGGTGTACCAAGTTCACTTGGTGTACCAGTAGCAGTGGCAGCAGATACTATTACCTTGACTTACAATGATAGTAAATCCGTTAAACAAGCTTTTGCTGAAATTGGCACGCAAATAGCGGCAATCATTGTTGAGCCTGTTGCAGGCAATATGAATTGTATTTTACCAGCGGAAGGCTTCCTAGAAACTTTACGCGCTGTCTGTGATCAATATGAGACTGTGTTAATTTTTGACGAAGTTATGACTGGCTTTCGAGTTGATAAACATTGTGCGCAGGGGCTTTATAATGTCAAACCTGACTTAACAACGTTAGGTAAAATTATTGGAGGGGGTATGCCAGTTGGCGCTTTTGGAGGCTCACATAAAATTATGTCTTCTTTAGCACCTGTTGGGGGTGTGTATCAGGCAGGTACTTTATCAGGTAACCCAGTTGCGATGGCCGCAGGTTATAAAACATTAGATTTGTTGTCTGAGTCTAAATTTCATGCAGTACTATCGGCAAAAACACGTAGATTAGTGATAGGGATTCAGGAAAAAGCGGTTACCGCAGGGATTGGTATGTCTGTTAATGCTGTGGGAGGGATGTTTGGCTTGTTTTTTACCCAAGATGATCACATTAGTTCTTTTGCACAAGTTATGGAGTGTAACCAAGATCGTTTCAAACAGTTTTTTCATGGCATGTTAAAAGAAGGTATATATTTTGCGCCTTCAGCATTTGAAGCGGGATTTATGTCATCAGCACACAGTGATGAAGATATTGATGCAACTATTGCTGCTGCTGAACGTGTTTTAAATCAGTTATAGTTTAAGTTTGTTAGGAGTGGGTATTAAGTACCCACTCTTTATTAATTAGTGTGAAATAAAGACGTTTGCAAAATATATGCTAAATCAAGCTCTATTGAGCCGGTTTTCCTCACAAGAAGGCCTTTTAATCCAAAAAGCCATTAATCTAGTTTCTAGTATTGAAATTACTGAACCTGATCGCCCAGATGGTGTTGATGTAGCGCTAAACTTATTGGTGTTGAATGTTGATTTAGAAACAATATTGGCTGCTATTTTAAGTGATTCGAGACTGGTAGATTACCTAATAGAGCCTGAATATGGAGCAACGGTTGCCTATATTGTTAGTAATATTAAAGAACTTAATGCCCTAAAAGTATATTCAGAAAATATTTCTGCGGAGGCTCCGCAGGTTGAAATACTAAGACGTATGTTACTTTCCACAGCAGAAGATATTCGCGCTGTACTTATTAAGTTGGCTTATCGGTTGGCGCGTTTAAAGAAATTAGCCAAGGAAGACTCAGAGATACGCCATTTTATTGCGAAGGAAACGCTAGATTTGTATGCACCTATTGCCAATAGGTTGGGTGTTGGACAACTTAAGTGGGAGTTGGAGGATTATGCTTTTCGTTACTTAGATCCTAATAATTATGTAGCAATCGCTAAGGACTTAGAACGCAAGCGTATTCATAGGGAAGAATGTGTTACCGAGTTTATAAAAATACTGGGTGATAATTTAAAACGGATGCGTGTAGATGCTGATATTAAGGGGCGACCTAAACATATTTATAGTATTTGGCAAAAAATGCAGCGTAAAAAACTGCCGATTGAGGAACTTTATGATCTCTTAGCAGTAAGGGTCATTGTCAGTAATACCGCAGAGTGCTATGAGGTATTGGGTTTAGTACATCAGCACTGGACATTTATCCCTAAAGAGTTTGATGATTACATTGCTAACCCCAAAAATAATGGCTATCAATCATTGCATACCGTTATTTTAGATGCAGATAGCAACCGCATAGAAGTACAAATACGTACGCAGGAAATGCATGATTTTGCTGAGTTGGGTGTGGCTGCACATTGGCGTTATAAAGAGGGGAGTAAACAAGATAAAGCGACTGAAAAAAGTATTGCCTCATTACGTCAATTATTAGAAGAAAAGGATGGTAATACTTTATTGGAAAACTTTCGTACCGAATTGTTTTCTGACAGAGTCTATGTATTAACGCCTGCTGGTAAATTAATTGACTTGGTAAAAGGAGCAACCCCTCTCGATTTTGCCTATGCTATCCATACCGACCTAGGGCATCGTTGCCGAGGTTCCAAAGTAAATGGATGTATTGCGTCTTTAACGCATACTTTGCAGACAGGAGAGCAAATTGAAATTTTAGCGGGCAAAGAAATTGCGCCTAACCCGAATTGGATTGATTCGAATTTAGTCTATTTAAAAACGCCTCGAGCGATTCAAAAAGTAAAACTTTGGCTTAACCAACAAGGGAAAGAGAAGCATACCTTAATGGGGCAGTTGATTTTAGATAAAGAAGTTCAGAGGCTAGGAGTTAAAGACGGCTATTTACCAAAGTTAATACAGCATTTTAATTGTTCTAATTTGATTAAATTATGGGTATCTTTAGGTCGGAATACGATTAATAGTGGGCAGTTAAATTACGCATTAAAAGAAATTGCAGGTCTAAACAAGAAGACCAAAGTTAAGAAAGTTGTTTCGGTAAAAGAGCATGCAGTAGAAATTACTGTTGCAGGGAAGCATAATATTTTGACGCATTTTGCACAATGTTGCCATCCGAGTACGGATGACCAATTGATTGGGTTTATTACCCATGCTAATGGCATTGCTATTCATAAAGTCAGTTGTGGAAATATCAACCAGTTAAGTGAAGAGCAACAACAACAGTTGGTTGATATTACCTTAAGAGTTGCTAGTTAGGCATCTGGAAACACACATCATCCATCTTTTCTGGTTTTTTTGTCCGTCATCAGTACTGT
>CAZXJK010000193.1:0-5743 GCA_964640895.1 uncultured Methylomonas sp. | reverse complement strand
TGTTCCTTAATATTGCTGATTTATCACGTTTATAACGGATTTTATGGGCGATTAACTTAATCGCCCAAACATGACCGCCTGTGTATTGAGGGTAGGAAAATACACCAAGAGCCATTATTATTTTTAACAGCTTTAGAGCTTTTAACCGTTCTAGACAGTAAAGAATTACATTTATAAAAATAAGACACAGACTCTTCAACACCTCAGGAAATCTTGCTAGATTAACTAAACACGTCTTATTTTATATGCCTAAAACAAAAAGCGCCTCTTGCTGGGGAAAGCAAGAAGCGCTAATTGTTTAGTCGCTAAACAACAGCGACATAATTGAGTTCACCACTCAGGAAAAAACCTGAATGGGAAGCTCACTAAATTAAAGTGTATCTCTTCACGGGGAAGGCGAAGAGATACGACTGAGATTGGTCGTTATTTTATTTTTATTGATTAACTAAACCACTCATCATCTCAGAGTCTTGCTAGGTTCGTGCATTTCTTAATTTGTAAGAAATCACACTTAAAACGATTGAATTTGCAATTCTGCAATTTCCAACAGTTTATAAATTAAATGTGTCTCTTCACCGGGGAGAGCAAAGAGACACGGGTTGAGACTGGTAGTTATTTTATTTTTATTGATTAACTAAACTACTCTTCGCCTCAGGGGCTTGCTAAAAAACTAAAAAAATTCCATTTGAATCTTTTGTTATTTTGTTTGAACTTATTATCTTATGTTCCATGTTGTACTTGTAGTAATGCAACTGGGATGCCAACTTTATATTTTCAACCCTAAGTTATTGATTTATAATAAATACTCTTAGTTCTCGAGCCCTGTTAAATACCCCTTCTTTAATCTTTCGTGTCAGTAACTGACACTAGAATGTCGTTCCTGTCAGGACATGACCTGACACATATCTTTCCAGCACTTATTTAATCGTCTTCTTGCCTCCTGCAGTTCACCCACACTGACAAGAAGCCAATAAACTTGATTCTATTCAAACAACATTGCAAAATGGGGAACAAATCTAGTAATAACGACTCATACAATGAGGCAACAGTTTATTAAAGGGCTAACAAGGGAGATAACAATGAAAAAATTAATCGCACACATTATGGTTTTGGGGATCACATTATTGTCGCTAAGCGCTTGCGGAACTATCGCAGGTGTTGGCAAAGATCTACAACGAGCAGGACAAGTTGTTGAAGGCAAAGCAACGAATTATTAGTCGCTTTTTCTGCTGTTTACACAAATAAAAACGCCCTGAATATTTCAGGGCGTTTTTATTTGTGTCTGCGTATAAATTTGATCGACTGTAAAGCAAGCGCTCATCAGTGCACTGTTCGAGACCCTTTTAAGTAGAACGGCGTAATATTCTCAACCATAAACTCGCTAATATCAGGGTCGTCATGATCGATCACATAAAAATCAACCGTCTCATACGGCATATCATGCTCATCTAAAATTGATATTTTCTGAATGGCCGTTTCAATAATTTTATCAAAGCTACCTTTGCCTTGAAGCCCAACCATTAAATGCTCTTTATCATCTTCTGCTGGAATTTGAATAGTACCGAGGTAGGCTGCATCAACTTCCGCATGTTTTGCGAAAAAAGTGGAAAGATCAGAAATAAATGCTTCTGGCACATCATCTGCAATTCCTAGTAATACTTCGGTATCTTCATCCAGCAGATGCTCACTGTTCACCATTAAATCTGTATCAAGCAATACCGCAACATCATCTGGCTCAAACTCCATACCAAATTCTGAATTAGGATTTAACACTAATGGCGCACCCATAGTTAACTGAAACAGTGCCGATGTTGGTAATTCCAAATAAGGCTCATCCGTATCTATCGCTTGTTGTAGCATTTGTAGTGATGTGAAAAATGGCACTACGGGGCTTTTATCTTCTTCACGTTCCCAGTGCTGAATAATGATCGCTTGTTCTTCCTCTAGCGTGAACTTTCCCGTGTTTTCCTCTTCAGGTTTACCTAGGATAAATATTTTGGCATCCATTAATTCTTCATAAAAGGCAGGCGCTTGCGTGTTATCAGCAGCCGCTTTATGCAAGGCTTTTTCAAGATCATTAGTAGGAAGTAACATGAGGGGTATTCTCGTATAATTTTTTAGTACAGTTTCTTGCTGTATTGGGGGTTTTTCTCTCTTTGATTAATAATTAACCAGCCACTAGGGTGAAGTCAAGCATCTGCTGATTAAGTTACTTAAATTTCTGTTAACTGCGATGTTTGTAGCCATTAGTTTAACTATTTTATTAATCCACCCCCCCCCTTTTTTGCTGATTTGTACGGGTTTAGTGCCTACTTCTACTTACAAAACAGCAAAAAAAGGGGGGGGGTGGGTACCAAAAACACGCTTGAAAATGACGGCAGATGATTAATATTAGTTAATAATCACTTCTTGTAACGTTTGATTCGTGTCTATCCTTTTCTCGCCAACTCTAATCCATAAATGATGTAAATTCTAACCGTCAATTCAAACAAGATAAAATCTCAGCTCCCATTTGTTTTAGCCAATTAATATAAGTAAATTGATCTAAAACTATATCGCTTTGCAATACATCAATTTTTACAGTTTTAACCTTCAAGCCTTCAATCAAAGTATTTACGCGAGCCTTACTGATACTTGGATCACTAAAAACACACTGAATGTTATTGGAAACCATTTTCTCCCGTGTTGCCAATAATGTTTTACCACCAGCGGTTATGCCTTCTTGAAGGTCAATAATCGAAGGATTCTGTAAACCAAAGTATTCTCCAAAGTACTGCCATGAAGGATGAAATACAATATAAGGCTTATGACTGACAGCGGCTAATTTCCCTTTCAGTGAGTCGCTTGCTTGTTGAAGGTTTTGGCTAAAGGCTTGTAAGTTATTTTGGTAGTTCTGTTTATTCTTAGGGTCTATTTTGCTTAACGCTGCGGCAATTTCTTTCGCCATCACAATGGCATTAGCAGGTGAGGTAAATACGTGCATATCGGTATTTTCATGCAGTCTTGAATCATGGCCTTTCGTACTTTCATGGTTGCTTTCATCAGGGTGCGCATGCCTCCCTGCTGTTGGCAATAGATGAATATCAGGATTTTCTGCCAGAGCAATGACGTGTGATTGATCAGATAGGTTTTCCAATGCAGGATTGAGCATAGCTTCAAAATTCTCATCGATACGAAAAATAAGATCTGCTGTTTTTATTTTTCGTATATCGGATGGCTTAAAAGCATAATGATGCGGAGAAGCATAATCAGGGATTAGCTGCTGACTGTGTATATGATCACCCGCGATAGCAAGCACAATTGATTGCACTGGTTTAATACTCGTCAGCACCGTTAACTCATCTGGCGCAGATGATTTTTCCTGATTACAAGCGGGTAGAGATAAGATTCCCAGTAGAAAGAAATAGAGTACAATACGACGCATTATTAGTCCTAGTTATTTTATATACCTGCCAATATGTCCGCATCAACCCAAAAAAATGCTACCGACAATCGTTTAGCTTCGCTTGATAATATCAATCTTAACTTGCGAGAAAAGTCGATTTTGCATGATGTTAGCCTTGAATTGCAAGCAGGGAAAATATTGACAGTGATTGGTCCCAATGGCGCTGGAAAATCCACCCTCGTGCGTATTTTATTAGGCCTGCAAAAACCAGATAGTGGCACTGTTTGGCTCAGAAATAAATTAAATATTGGCTATGTTCCACAAAAAATCAGCATAAATGACTTAATGCCATTAACGGTGAAGCGCTTTATCTCCCTTGCTAAACATTCCTCGCCCAATATCAATGATGTGTTGAATGAAGTGGATATTGCCCATTTAGCAGATCAGGATATTCAGGCACTTTCGGGGGGTGAGTTTCAGCGTGTTTTATTAGCAAGAGCCTTGCTTAAAAAACCTGAGTTACTCATCTTAGATGAACCCGCACAAGGTGTTGATGTTTTAGGTCAAGCCGAGCTTTATGAGAAAATCTCCCATTTAAAAGATCAATACGGTTTTGGCGTATTGATGATTTCGCACGACCTGCATTTAGTGATGCAAAAAACCGATCAGGTGCTTTGCTTAAATCAGCATATATGCTGTAGCGGTCAGCCAGACGATGTGAGTAATCACCCCGAATACCAGCGCTTATTTGGCAACTTACCCGCAGAAGGGCTGGCAGTTTATACGCACAACCACAATCATTGCCATGATCTACACGGCGGTGTGGTTGTAGGAACCTGCAAACACGGCGACCACAATAATAAAGACAGCGACACAGGACAAGGGCATGGATGATTTTTTACTCCGCGCCCTATTGGCTGGGCTTGCGGTTGTATTAATAGCTGGGCCTTTGGGTGTTTTTATTATTTGGCGGCGCATGGCATATTTTGGCGACACGCTTTCTCACTCTGCCATTTTAGGCGTTGCACTTGGGTTTTTACTATCCATCAATATCAATATCGGTATTTTGGTTTCAACCATACTCGTCGCTATATTACTGATATTAGCGCAACGCCAAAAACAACTCGGTAGCGACACCCTACTTGGCATCATGGCGCACAGTGCATTATCGCTAGGCTTAATTTTAATCAGCTTTGTAGAAGGTGTGCGCGTCGATATTGATAGCTGGTTATTTGGTGACATACTCTCGGTAAGCTGGAGTGACCTTGGCATAATTGCGATTGGTGTGGGCGTGATTTTAAGCATACTCACTTTCATCTGGAAACCACTTTTATCACTCACCGTACACGAAGAGCTTGCCCGTGTAGAAGGCGTGAATGTTTCACTGATTAGCGCAGTCTACACTTTGCTCATTGCCATTTTAGTCGCCATTGCAATGAAGATTATTGGTGCATTGCTCATCACATCACTATTGATTATCCCCGCTGCAACCGCACGACAGTTTTCTCGTTCACCCGAGGCTATGGCAGTATTTTCTGTAATTTTTGGCATGATTGCGGTGGTACTTGGTTTAGGTGCATCTTATTTATGGGATACACCCGCAGGGCCTTCGATTGTTGTTTCTGCTTCGGTTTTATTTTTGATCAGCCAAATTTTTAAACAACGATAAGCGCAGTTTTGTACAAAACTTTCATCCTTTCTCTATGCTAGGACCAGCAAATACCGAAGCCAGAAAACAATGTTCAATACAGCACCGCAGCTGATCTTGGCGGGCTAGAGTTTTTACAAGCAGATTATAAAAACCAATACTTTTCAAAACACGTGCATGAAGGTTATTGCATAAACATTATCGACAAGGGCGCACAACGCTTTTACCGCTCAGGTGCAAATCATTTAGCACCTCACTCAAAACAGCATTGCGCTGGCGAATGAAAGAAATAGTATTTGACTTCTAAAATATAGGGTTGATCACTAACAATACTCACTAATAATTCATGTATTTTTAAAGTGTCAATAGCTTATAAAGCCAAGCCAATCCAAGCGTAAGTCACTTATTTTAAAAAAACTTTTAATACGTGAGCCTTGCACTTAACCCAAGGTATATCTTTGAAAACATCTTATTAAGGCTCTATTAAGCTCAAATAGCTTATATTTGTAAATACATCACATGCAAACTAATGCTAACTAATATATTGCTCGTGATTAATTTAGGGTCACTTTGAATCTAGCCTTGAAAACAAACGGTAAAATATCACACCAAAATAGTATCACACCAATAATAAAGAGGAACAATCATATCTAAGCAAAAAACATCTAATAACAATAATGCTTTAAACCCAAATAAATTCCAACGTGAAT
>CAZXJK010000192.1:0-5752 GCA_964640895.1 uncultured Methylomonas sp. | reverse complement strand
AAACAAAAATCCTACCCAATATCGGACGATTATTTATTTCCAGCTCCCTAAGTCTTAAGATTTTATTAAGCGCATTCGTCCCTACCCAAGAAGAAATTTCCTCTGTAATAAGCTACCCAACCATGCCCAACAAACTCCTGTATTACCGCCTTATACCTGTCGTCTTTGTTTTAATTGCCTTAGCCATATGGCTGCAACCCGCTTTCTTTGAACGCACTACTGGCATTAACTTACCAGCAGGCCAACAACCACAATTAACACAAGCCTTAAAAATTGATAAGCCTTGTGTTGCCGAGCATCCAGAATGGCGTGCTGCACAAACTATTGATGGCGTAGAAATAGCAGAGTCCTTACTCTGTGAACCTGATAACCCAGATAATGTAGCTGCCTTTGTGCTCGGTATGAATAATATTTCTATGCGCACTTTTATGAATAGCCGTATTGCTGAAGATGCGCTCATCAAGGGAGATGATTTGGACGGTGATGGTGACCCTGACATTATTCATATTAAATTGGAGGTTCTGGAGCTAAATGGTGCGACACCTGATAGCCTAGGCGTTTTTCCTACTTATGATATTGCGCCTGGTATTCAGCCAGGTATGTGGGCTTTTTCGCCAAAATTACGCGGCATGAGCGTGAAGAATTTCCGCTCACAAAAAGCTAATGCTATTTTGCGCGCCCCCTCACCTGTTATTCGTGTTGAGCAAGGCGATAAAGTGTACATCACTTTAGAAAACACACATTACTTCCCACATACTTTACATTTTCATGGGGTTGATCATGCTTTTCAAACTGCGGCAGGTGATGATAATGATGGCGTGCCAGTCACAGGCTCTAAACCCGTGATGCCAGGGGCAACACGCACCTATGAGTTACAACCCCGTCATGCAGGTACTATGCTATATCACTGCCATGTACAAACCGATAAGCATCTAATGATGGGTTTAAATGGTATGTTTGTGGTCGAAGAAAACAGACCTAATAACTGGATACAAACCTTTAATGTCGGAGCAGGCCATGTTCGCCATTCTTCAGTCGCCATCAAAGAGAAATTTGATCGTGAATACGATTTACATTATCAGTCTATTGATAAAAATTTGGCTAAAACCATTCAAGAATCTAATGATATTCGCGAAATATCCAAACAAATGCACCGCGTCTATAATATGAGCGAATCCAGAGAAAATTACTTTATGCTCAATGGCCACTCTTTTCCTTACACTTTACGCGATGCATTAATTATTGCCAAACCTGACGAAAATATTAAATTGCGTATTGCCAATACCCAGCACAGTAATATTGCCGTGCATATCCATGGGCATAAAGCGACCATTACTGACTATGACGGTGTCGCACAAAACCCTGCTGCACAAATTACCCGTGATGTGTATGGTTTATCTGCTGCACAGAGGATTGACTTACATTTGCAAACAACTAACGACGGCTTGCATAGCTATGGTGAAGGCGTTTGGCTATTTCATGACCATGTTGAAATGGGGGTTGCTAATGATGGCATGAGCCCAGGGGGCAATATTGCCTTACTGGTTTATGAAAGCTTTTTAGGCGAACACGGTTTACCTAAACTACGTGCAGATGCCTTAGATGATGTGTTTACCAATAGCTATTACGCCAAACAACGTCCACTTTGGGGTAAGCAAGAAGCTGGTATGCTAGCCCCTGATTACTTACATATTATTCTATTTGGCTTATTAATCGGCATCATTATGGGTTTGGTTTTATTTATTATTCGCGGCTTACGTCAGGAGGCATAATATGAAACATACTATCTTGATTTTATTGTCTCTACTTTGTAGTCATACAACTTTTGCTGCGATGAATCATGGCGGCATGATTATGGACAAGGCTGGCATGATCATGAATCATAACCCAGATAAATTACCCAAAGATTGCACAGCCATTTCTGAAGATGTGGATATTACCATTCGCGGTGGACGCAAGTTTGCTAAGGACTTTGCCGGCAAAATGTTTACTTATGATAAACGCGACTGGCAAGTACCCCCTTGCGCGCGCGTAAACGTCACCTTTATCAACGAAGATGATATTCGTCATCAATTTATGATTCACGGCCTACCTGGCTATATGTACCCTAAGGGCATGTTCACCATTGAGCTATACGGTAAAGGTCAAAAAACGGGTTCATTTATTGTTCCAAGTCGTGACTATACCTATTACATTCATTGCGAAGTATCACAGCACACTGAAAAAGGTATGAAAGGTCAGTTAAAAGTAGGTAAAGGTAGTGGTGATTTAAACAGCATTTTAGGTTTGACTCCACCTTTAACACCTGACATTTACCCTATTAATAATAATAAATATACTTGGATTACATTAATTGCCAGTGCCCTTATAGGTATTTTCTTAATACACCTTCTAGGAACAAAAATTAGACAGCACTCCAAAACCTGACATTTTAATATTATTGAGTATTCATTATTACAATAAACGCCAGATTCTACTATATCTAGGCTACACATCCCAGATATAGTAGAATCACAGCCCTATAATTAAAAAGGCTTACACCATGATTGGAAAAATTAAAAGTTACGACGAAGCAACACAAACAGGTATTATCAAAAGTGATGATCAGTTTTATGAGTTTCATATTGATAGCTGGAGTGAGACTGAAATACCGCGTGTTGATTCAGATGTACTCTTTGAAGATGAAGGCGAAACCGCCAACATGGTAACCTTAATTGGTAGTTACTTGGATACTAAACATAGGGAGGCAGTCAAATCTCGTAAAATTGCGGTTGCTTTAGCTTTTTTCCCGTTAACGGGTATATTTGGCGGACACCGTTGGTATTTAGGTTTTTATAAATTAGCTACTTTCCAAATATTGGTGACGGCAGCGACCTTTGGAGCGGGTTACCTTTGGCCCTTTATCGAAGGTTTTTTACTGATCACAGGTCGAATTTATAAAGACAAAGAAGGTCGCCCTTTAAAATAAACCTAGCGACCCTAACACCTCATTTTATTTAATTTATATTATGCTGGTATCTTTTGCACTTGCTGTACAATTTTTAACACGTGTTCCTATTCATATTAAGGGTAATATCAGTCATCAACATTTAGGTCAGTCAGTACTCTTTTACCCCATTATTGGTATCGCTATTGGCGTAATACTCGTACTTATCGCACAGCTATTACCAAGTATTCACCCCGCTCTAACAGCAGCAATATTATTATTTATTTGGGTGGCACTAACAGGGGGACTGCACCTAGATGGACTTGCAGACTGCAGTGATGCTTGGGTAGGAGGTTTAGGCGATAAAGAGCGTAGCCTGAGCATTATGAAAGACCCGGCTGCTGGCCCTATTGCAGTGATAATATTAGTTTTACTCTTGCTCTTAAAGTGGAGTGCATTACAAACTCTCTTACAGCAAGGTAATCATTTAATGCCATTAGTACTTGCGCCCTTCCTAGGGCGTTTAAGTATATTAATGCTAATGTTAACGACCCCCTACATTAGAAAAAATGGTTTAGGTGCTGTCATGCAAACTGAATTACCTAAACAAGCGGCCAAATTTATAGTCATGCTTTCTTTAGTTACCAGTTTTTGGCTTGGCAATATCACTACGATAATAAGCGCTTGCCTTACCATTGCACTACTACGTTATTTAGCCATGCAACGCTTGCAAGGTGTGACGGGGGATGTTTATGGAGCAAGTGTAGAAATCATCGAAACCGTCGTACTCATCAGTCTAATCCTTAGCCAATGAATAAACATAAATTTTCTACTGCTGAAATTGCCGGCGTATATAGAGCCATTGCAGAACGACGTGATATGCGGCACTTTATTGATAAGCCAATAGTAGCTGACACCTTAAACAAGTTACTACAGGCTGCTCATCAAGCAGGCAGTGTCGGTTTAATGCAACCTTGGCGCTTTATCAGAATCACCTCTCTGGCATTGCGCAACAATATTCATCAACTCGTCGAAGTAGAACGCAAAATAACGGCTGATGCCTTAGGCGAGCGTCAGGATGAGTTTATGAAGCTGAAAGTGGAAGGTATTTTAGAGTGTGCGGAACTATTGGTCGTCGCCCTGCCCGATAAACGTGAACAACATATTTTTGGTCGCCGCACCTTACCTGAAATGGATATAGCCTCTACCGCCTGCGCCATCCAGAATATATGGTTAGCCGCCCGAGCCGAAGGCATAGGGATGGGTTGGGTGTCATTATTTGACCCTGAAGCCCTTGCAACACTATTAAAAATGCCTATTGGCAGCCAGCCTATTGCCATTTTATGCCTAGGACATGTGGAAGAATTTTATAGCAAACCCATGCTGGAACTGGAAAACTGGACTAATGCACGGGATTTAAATGAGTTCATTAGTGAGAATTACTGGCGTGAATAATTAAGTTCAAAAATCTCATAGCCTTTCCACTAACCTATCTAGGAAATATTGCAATCACCATAGATTAATAGTTATAATTATTAAAGCCTACTTATTGGCTTACATTCCATTAATTCACTCCCTACGTTGCTAATGAGTTTTATGCACATATTCTTGGCAGTCATTTTTATGGTTTTGATATTAGCAAACACTATAGATAATGTCTGGTCTGTTGGCGTGGACTTTATATTTTAATGGCTATGAAAAACTTTATTCTAAGCTGTTTTATATTATTACTATCAACTCAAAGTGTTTCTGAGATTGCCATCATAACTAATTTGCAAAATAGCCAACAGCAATTGAGCCCATTACAAGTTCAAGATATTTTCATGGGACGCACTCGTGCCTTTCCAAATGGAAAATTTGCCATAACGTTTGATCAACAGGCACTACGCAATGACTTTTATCAAAAACTTACTAACCGTCCCATTGCACAGATCAATGCTTATTGGGCCCGGCTTATGTTTAGCGGCCAAACTTCTCCGCCAGCCAAGCTCCCTGATGATCAGAGCGTCATCAAGGTCGTTCAAGAAAATGCAGGCGCTATTGGTTATATAAATTGGTGATATAGTTTTAAGGAGAACCGCACAACGTTTAAGCGCTTGTGTACGCGCAGGTGATTTAGTTTGTCGCTTAGGTGGTGATGAGTTCTTGATTATCGTGCTGGATAATAATACTTATGATGGTGCATTGGATATTGCCGAAAAAATGATTCGTAGTATTCAGTCACCAATATCTATTAATAACAATTTATCTGTGCAGGTTGGTGTCAGTATAGGTATTGCCATCACCCCTCAACACGGACAAAATTTTGATGACTTAGTCAAATCAGCAGATGAATCTATGTATGAGGTGAAGCGGCAAGGTAAAAATGGTTTGGGTATAATGCTTGCAGATCAAGTACAGGTCAAATTATTCCGCGCCCATTCCTAAACGAGAATTCAATTAATTCATTACAAATAACGTAACCAAATAGATTGTGCATGTTTTGCTTTAAACGCGCGATACCACAAGCAAAAGGGATAAAGCAATACCAGCATAACAATCGTTATAAGGTAGGTCATATTAATATCAGTGAAATGCCTTAGCCCCCCATAAGTAGCAGAACCTTCAAATATTAATCGATGCACTAGATAAAATATCATTGATGTTTGCCCAAATACCAGAAGTACCCCATTTGGGCGCACTCCAACCAATCTTTCTATCAACATCATTATCGCTAAAATAACCGACATCACGCCTAACTCCAGTAATGTAAACGTTGCAGAGGGCGGATATTTACTAACATGCAGCCACTGCTGCCAACTATTATCTTCTCTATATAGGAACATA
>CAZXJK010000191.1:0-5775 GCA_964640895.1 uncultured Methylomonas sp. | reverse complement strand
GACGGACAAAAAGACCAACAAGATTGGATGATTATTTTTTTCCATCTCCCTAAGGCCACAACTAGTTTAATAATGCTTGGGGCACCTTATTGCTTGACGTAAAAAATCATCGCAAAAATTTCATACAAAGAGGCTGCACACAAGCACTCAACTGCCTAATCAGCCCCTCCAAATACATCAGCTAATTCGGTCACTAGCTGCTCATCAGGCAATACACTAAAAACCCCACTCATTGCCTGCTGCTCCTGCATACCCCGCAAAAATAAATAGCGCACCCCGCCAAAATGTTCAGAGAATTGGTAGTTAGCCAAGCGCTGCTGTAAATATTGATGCAATACCACACTATAAATCCAGTATTGCAAGCCATAATTATGCTCACGCATGGATTGTAGCAAGGTATCAGGTTGATAATTGCTTAAGGCATTACTTTTATAATCCAGCACATAATATCTGCCTTGGTATTCAAAAATCAAATCAATAAACCCTGTTAAAAACCCCTGCATTTGCTTAGCTGATAAAGGCTGGCAAGCTGGAATATCCTGCAAAATCAAATTAACCTGCTCAGTAGAAAACTCAGCTAGCTTTAAATAAAACGGCATTTCTTTTAGACAACTTGCAGGCTTAATATTCTCAAGCGTAAAATTTTTATCATGATAATCTAGTGGCGTACACACTGTCTGATAAAGCAGCTCATTTATTAGCTCAGGATTTTCTACTTGTAAGCCATAACGCTGACAAGCAATATCACGCTGTTCACTAATATCCAGGCGCTCAGCCAAGGCTCTAAAATCAATATTTTCTAATAAATCATGTAGTACATTTCCTGTGTGCGCTCCTTTAGCTAGCTCTAAAGCCTCAGGCTCAATAGCTGCCCCCATACTCTCAAGTTCCTCTGCTTTATCAATAGGCAACTCAGGTGCATCATGCTGACTTAAATAAGATAATGCCGTATAACTACTCATTTGCCAAGTGCTGTATAGGTGTCGCTGCTTAGTACGAACCACTAAATCAGTGAATATGGCAGTATTTTGATAGTCACCTGCCAATTGATTGTCAGCCGCAACTAGTTGATAGGTGAAATTTTCAGGATAATCCACAGCTAACTGTTGCAATGCCGTTTGCTGCTCAGCAAAATCCAATTCAGCAAAAGAACCTTGCTTGGTTAATAAATAAGCTAAAGCGGATTGGTTTGGTTTTTTGGCAGAACGCTCATTGACCCAAGTAACATAACAACGATATTTAGCACGCGTTAACGCCACATATAAAACCCGTAAATCCTCAGCCAACTCTTCCTCTAGTGCAATTGCACGATGCACTTCAAAATCTACCGAACCCAAGTCGGCAATCATTTCTCCTTCAGCATGACAACTAATCAGCTGTTTTTCTTTGCCCAAGCGATCACTTCTATTCCATAGATAAGGGCAAAAAACAATAGGATATTCCAAGCCTTTTGAGCGATGCATGGTTACAATTTTCACAGCATCAGCGTCGGTTTCCAAGCGCAGCTGCTGTTCATCAGCAGCAGTCTCTACCGCTATCGCACGACGCAGCCATGCCAAGGTTTTATGGATGCCTAAATGCTCATCTAAACTTGCTTGCTGCGTCAACTCTACTAAATGATGCAGGTTGGTCATTTGCCTTTCTGCATGCTGGTTCAGTGTTAAATGTACCCGAATATTTTCCTGCCGCAAGACTTGCAGCATCATTGGCATAAAACCTTTTTTCTGCCAAAGTACATGATATTCTTGAAAGCGACTTAGCCACGCACCTAATTGCACTTCATCATTGAGAATCTGCTGTAATTGTTGGCCATCAAAAGCAAACCAAGACAAGGTAAGCGCCTGCTTAAATAAGCCCATATCACCTGGTTGCGCTAACGCTTGCATCAACTGATATAAATGCTTCGCGGTACTACTCTTAAAGACAGAGGCGGTACTATTGAGCACCGCAGGGATACCTGCTTCTTTTAAACAATCTTGGTACAATTTTGCCTGCGCATTGGTGCGCACTAAAATGGCAATATCACCAGGCTGGACTGCCTGAGCCTGCCCCGTTTTTTGTAAGGAAAATCCATCACTCAATAAAGCCAGAATTTCATTACTAATCGCCAGTTTAATCTCGGTAGCGGCTTTTCCTGAGCTCCAATAGCCTGTACTACTATCACTGTCTGCTAATTGCCATAGCACCAAAGGCGCAACTGTTTGGCCATGCTGAGTTAACTCACCTTGCTCTTTAGTTAATCCAGGAGCAACTGCATTAAACTCTAAGCCCGCAAAGAAAAAAGGATTGCTATTGATGCTAAAAAAATGATTGATGGCATACACTAAATCAGGATTAGAGCGCCAGTTATTGCCCAAAGTAAAATGTTGTTGCGCGTGTTCTTTAGCCGTCAAGTAAGTGTGAATATCGGCACCCCGAAATTTATAAATAGCTTGTTTTGGATCACCAATAAGATATAAATATTGCTCTGGTGCCGCAAATAACCGCGAAAAAATGTGCCACTGCGTTTGATCGGTATCCTGAAATTCATCTATTAAAGCAACCTGATATTGTGCATAAATCACTTGTACTAATAAATCCCCACTGGCAGCTGACAAGGCTTCGGCAGTACGTGAAATCAAACTATCATGCGCCATGATATTTAATTGCTGCAATCGAATATCTAATTCGCTTTGCAGTTTTTCGGCCAAAGCGCGCCGCAAAATCAAACTGACTTGTTGCAAATTCGCATATAAATCATCAAAAGCACTACCCTCAAAATCCAATTTATCTTTATGCGCCACCCGAACTTCTTTAGCCAAACTATCACTAGTAAATAGCTTGAAATAACTTACGTCAGGCTTGCTGACATTAAAGTGCTGATCTGCTGTAGCCGTGGCATTTAACCAGAGTTTTAGCGCAGTATGCGCATCCTCAAATTTATCGGTTAGTGATTTTTTAAAATGCCCCGCTGCAACACTTGCAGCCAGCAATTCACCTTGCTTATCCAATTGATTTTTTGCTGCTAACGCATAGGATTTAAGTTGTGTTAAACAGGTATCTAAATCAGCAACTTCAGGATAAATCGTGATACCACTGGTCAAATTACCAAGACTAGCCAATAACGCATCTGGCGTACTGTATTCATGACAAAGTAATGCCACTTCCCAAGCATTACGCGGATAAATTTGTACACGCCAAAAATCTTCTGCCATTTGTTGGCGCACACTCGCAACTTCATCACTAAGCTCCACATCAAACATTTGCCCACTTTCTAAAGCATGTTCTTTTAACAAGCGCTGGCAAAACCCGTGGATGGTAAAAATACCTGCCTGGTCTATATTCAATAAGGCCTTGTTGATGCGCTGAATAGCTAATTCCTCGCTAATATCTGCTTGGCCAATTAACTGCTCTGCCCACAATTCGATATTAGTATCGACAGCACCTTGCTGACTGCCTGTCAAAAATTGCTTAGCCTCCACCAACCTAGCACGCACACGTTCTTTTAACTCTTTAGTGGCGGCTTTGGTAAAGGTAACAATAAGCAGTTTGTCTATTGCCAAATCCTGCTCGACCACAAAACGCAAAGCCAACATAGCAATCGCATAGGTTTTACCCGTACCAGCACTCGCTTCTAATAGATTGATACCTTGTTTGAGTTCCGTGGCAATCGGATCAAAATGTTGTTCAGCTAACGTCATGTTATCTACAGGATTAAATTGTAAAAATGTCAGTATATAGCACTACCTATGCTTTGACAGCATCATTACATAAGCTCAATCGCATCTTACTGACTATTTATTAATATCCAACCAAGCTTTTAAAAAAATTACTTGGTAAAATATGAACCGTCTTTCAAATCACCGATAGTTTCTAATATGGCTCGTTCTTTTCTACTCACCTTCCCTGCTATTATTTTTATCGCATTAAGCTGTCTCACCCATACAACAATGGCTGCTGAAATCACCGTACAAATTGATCGCAACTCCATTAATTTAAATGAGTCGGTACAGCTCACTTTTAGCACAACCGAAGAGCCCGATGCAGCACCTGACTTTAGTCCACTAGAGGATGACTTTGAAATACTGAATCAATCACAGCAACAATCGACCAGTATTGTTAATTGGACAAAAACCAAATCCATTCAATGGATATTGACAGTCATACCTAAGCGAGCGGGTACTCTTATGATACCTGCGATTAATTTTGGTAGCGATAGTAGCGAATATAGCGAGTTAATTGTTCATAAGGTGCAGGTACAGACCAACAATAATGAAGATTTATTTTTGCAAGTCTCAGTCAATACTGAGCAGCCCTATGTACAAGAACAAGTGCTGTATACCTTAAAGCTGTATCGAAAAGTACAAATATCACAAGCACAGCTTACCGAGCCAGTACTAGAAAATGCCGTGATTGAAAAACTAGGTGAAGATAAAAATTATCGCACACAACATCAAGGTGAAAGCTATGTAGTAACCGAACGCCACTATGCTATTTTCCCTCAACAAAGCGGCAGCATGACCATTGCACCACTCGAACTGACTGCTGGCATTGTCATTGCTAGCAAACCTCGCTTTAATGGATTTTTTAACCGCCAAAGCACACGCACCAAACGTGTTAGCTCACAAGCCATCAACCTTGACGTACAAAGCAAACCGACTAGTGCAGGCTCCCATCCTTGGCTACCTGCCGAACAAGTGCTATTACAAGAAAAATGGTCGAATAACGCATTACAAGTAACCGTTGGTGAACCCATTACCCGCACCATAACTCTAAAAGTTGCAGGAGCAACGTCTGCAGCGTTACCACAGCTCAGCTCTGATAATATGCCAGCCAACCTGAAATCTTACCCCGACCAACCTGTATTACAGGAAAAAGCATTAGATGATGGCATCATTGCACTAAGAGAAGAAAAAATAGCCTTAATACCGAGTCAAGTAGGCAACTACACTCTACCTGCCATTGAAGTGCATTGGTGGAATACCCAAACCCAACAAATGCAAGTGACTCGCCTTGCTGAGCGCACCTTAGTTGCTGTTGCAGGAGCCAATACAAGCTCTCAAGTACCTATACAGCCAGCTATGCCCACAGTTATTGATGCAGTACCACTGACGATTGATAACAAGACTATGCCAGCTGAGCCTGTAGTGAATAATACTTGGTTTTGGCTAGCACTCTTATTTGCCTGCGCGTGGCTTATTACCTTAATTTATTTTCTAAGCAACAGAACAACAAAGCCTAAAAAAACAGCGCATGAGCCAGCTGAAAAAAGCACCACAGCAGTTAAAAACCTTAAACAAGCTTGTATAAAAAATGAGCCTATTATGGCCAAAGATGCTTTGCTGCAATGGGGGCGTGAGCAATTTAACTTATCGAATTTAACAAAAATTGCCGAGCAATGTGATGAGAATTTACAAAATGAAATTTTGGCTTTGAATATTGTGCTCTACAGCACCAAAAGTAAAGCATGGCAAGGCTCTTCTTTATGGTCTGCTTTTCAGACATTTAAAACAATAAACTCTAATAAAATAGTGTCAAAAGAAGATCCGTTAGAGCCTTTATTTAGAATATAAAGGCAAGCAAAGCAGCTCGTTTAAAGTAAATTTTTCAAGACAGTGGCACAAGCCATTTATTTAAGCAGGTTACGCAAAAGCTAGATGTCAAAACCTCCCCGTATAATAAAATCCTGAAGCAGCTTATATACTTTCTTATTTACGCTGAATTTTGACATTGTGGAGCCTTCCAATTCCTCAAAATACGCTTTAGCTTTTGACTCATCAACACTCTCTTTTAATT
>CAZXJK010000190.1:0-5802 GCA_964640895.1 uncultured Methylomonas sp. | reverse complement strand
CCGCTACCGTATTCTTGTGAACCCCAAAAACACGAGCAGTTGCCCTTAATCCAAGTCCTTCTCTTCGCACTTTAAGGACACTTGCCACCTTGCTTATAGGGCTCTTGAGGTGCTCCATCGGAGTCCCGTATGTTTCTGAAAATGTGATGCCACAATCTTTACATTGGTTTAGCTGTCGCTGACCATTATGAATCGTTTGGTATGTCTTAACCGGGCCTATATTTAGGCTTTTACATGAGGGGCAGGTATCTGATTTATTAAGTTTCATTTGTTTATTTTAAACAAATAATTTTGATCTTGCCTATCTAGATGAATACTTATAGCCCAGTGCCTTAATTAAAAAACTCACTGTAATAACTCTGCTTATTAGTCTATTAGGGTGCTCTAGTCATCGAGCGCGTGAAACAGTCACGGCAACACTGCAGACAGCAAATGGACAGGAAATACAAGTAGGTCGCTTCTCCAACGAAATGGGATTTACTAATCCTAACAAAATAAAATCTAACATTTCTTACCTCGAACCTATTATTACCATCGTCAAAGATACGCTAAAGGAAGAGCTTATTGCTGCAGGCTACCAAGTCAAAAAAAGTGATATTGCAATATCTGGAAAAATTCACCGAATCTGGGGACAGAATAAAATTACCGTTATTATTAAAGACACATTAACTAATGAAATTTTATTAGAAAAACTTTTTCGCTCCAAAATTAGTAGCGGCTTACTGAGAGACAAACTTTCGCATAAATCTAATTTGCACGTATTAATGCACAATTTTTTACAAGACCCTGATGTATTAGATATTATAGAAAAATACAACACTCCAGAATCTATTGCCCCCCCACGAAACACACATCCCTTAGTTACGCCAATTATTAACGATGATTTTCAGGATAAAAAAAGAGTCGCACTGGTCATAGGTAATAGTAATTATAAAGTTGGCTACTTAAAAAACCCTCAAAATGACGCAACTGATGTTGCCAAAGTACTTAGAGACCTAGGGTTTGTTGTTATTCTGGAAATAGATGCTGACCAAAAGAAAATGGATACTGCTCTTTTGCGTTTTGGCAGAGAACTCACTAATGGCGGAGTTGGTTTATTTTATTATGCTGGTCATGGCGTACAAGTTAACGGTAGCAATTTTTTGATCCCTGTTGGTGCAAATATTGCAGAAGAGCGTGATGTAAAATATAAAGCTCTTAATTTAGCACAAGTACTTGATGAAATGCGTGATGCACAAACGGGCTTGAACATTGTATTACTTGATGCATGCCGCGATAATCCGTTAGCAAAAAGCTCACGATCAAGCACACCTGGCCTTGCAAGAGTTTCCAGCCCAAGTGGAACCATTATTATTTACTCTACCAGCCCTGGCTCTGTTGCAGCCGATGGTACAGGCAGAAATGGTTTATTTTCCAAACATTTACTCCAACACATTACGACTCAAGATCAAACAATTGAGTCCGTCATGAAGCAAGTATCAAAAAATGTACAAGAAGAATCTAAAAATAAACAAACACCGTGGATGGAATCATCATTTACTGGTAACTTTTATTTTTCAAGACAAAAAAATAGCATAAAAAAGGAGAGTACTGCAATAATTGACCCAGTGCCTACTACGCCCTCTGAAAATAATGCGCAACTTACAGAGGACACACAACCCAAAAGAAAGTAGCAATAACCTGAACACTAGTCAAGATTAAGAATAAAAACCGAAACTAGATAGAAAAAACTAGTTTTGGTTTTATAAAACTATCAGCTAGAACAGAAGAGCATAACTAACAGATTTCATATAGCGATAATCTCCTATTACTCACTCCCTGTTTCATAATTCGTAGCTTCAAGAACATAGGGTTGCATACAATTATTGCCCTTTGATGACACCAAAATATATATTAAGCCATTAGCATCCTTAGTAAAATAGCGGTAGAATGCACCTATCAGAAAGCAGTGTTTGAACATGAGGCACCACTCAGTTGTTATTCTGTTGAAGCCATACATTTTTATCATTTAAGGAGATTTACCATGGCAACAGGCACAGTAAAGTGGTTTAACAACACAAAAGGCTTTGGATTTATTGAACAATCCGATGGTGGGGATGATGTATTTGTACATCATTCAGTCATACAGGGAGATGGGTTTAAGACACTAGAGCCTAACCAAACTGTTACTTATGATGTGGAAAATGGCCCAAAAGGCCTATCTGCCATTAACGTAAATACACAGTAAATCTCAAATACAACCCTAAAAAAGGCTCCTTATGGAGCCTTTTTTTTGCTGTCAATATAGCTCTGCCTACACTTTTCTAATAACGACATATCCATACACTCTGCCACCGTAGCCGCCATAAGCTGTATTCCTTGTTCACTTAACGCATTATAATCAACAGCTACAGATTTTTTTGCCCCCGCCCACTGCAACAAACTGATACACGCCTTTGGCTGATCAAATAAACCATGCAAATAGGTGCCCAGTACTTGCTCATCTGCTGAAATACTACCTTCTACATTACCATCCTCCAATCTAAGCACAGGCCGTAATAATGCCTTACCTTCAGATACCCCGGCATGAATTTCATAGCCTTGTACAACAGCATCACTCATTAGCAATTGAGCAGACACTTGCCTGAGCTGTTTAGTTCCCTGCAAAGTTGTCTGCATTTCCAATATGCCCAAGCCTTGAGTAGACCCCGAATCACCTTCGATACCCTCAGGATCATGAATCATATTACCTAACATTTGATAACCACCACACAAACCTATTAACTTCCCTCCATAACGCAAATGCCTCAAAATAAACGCCTCCCAGCCTTGCTCACGCAACCAAGCCAGATCATCACGCACCGACTTACTACCAGGCAAAATAATCAAATCAGCTTTTAGTACCTCACCAGGGCTGCGACTAAACTGAATATTAACCTCTGCATTCAAACGCAACACATCAAAATCGGTATGATTACTCATTCTTGGTAAGCGTGGTACCACAACATTGAGAGCATTCTCAGCAGGTCTCTCCTGCTGTACAGCAACACTGTCTTCAGATTCTAAATATAAATCATGCAAATATGGCAACACTCCAAATACCGGCTTTCCAGTACGCTGTTCTAACCAATCAATTCCAGGCTGCAAAATGGCAAGATCACCTCTAAAGCGGTTAATAACAAACCCTATGATGCGCTGCTGTTCAGACTCACTTAATAATTCCAAAGTGCCAATTAAATGCGCAAATACTCCGCCTCTATCAATATCCGCTACCAAAATAACAGGGCAACCTACCGCTTCTGCAAAGCCCATATTTGCCACATCATTTTTGCGTAGATTAATTTCCGCAGGGCTGCCAGCTCCTTCCACCACAATACACTGATATTGCGCTTGCAAGCGCTGAAAAGAATCCAACACGACAGGCATTACTTGCTTTTTATAGGCATGGAACTCCTGTGCCCCTAAATTTTTTACCGCCTTACCTTGCAAAATAACTTGTGCAGTTTTATCAGAATTGGGTTTTAATAACACAGGGTTCATATCAGTATGCGGTGCTATTTTACAAGCCTTAGCCTGCACAGCTTGCGCACGACCAATCTCCCCTCCTTCAGCTGTTACCGCGCTATTTAATGCCATATTTTGCGGCTTGAATGGTGCAACACGTTCCCCTTGTTGCTGATAATAGCGACACAAGCCCGTGACTAACGCACTCTTGCCTGCATCCGAGGTTGTTCCCTGCACCATAATTGTTCTTACTTGCATTTATCTTCCTTTAGTGGCATTGTTGCTGCCCATTTTAAAAAAATTTTCCTATTTAATGACCCTTTCTATTTCACTGCTAACCGCTTTACTACTTGACGCGCTATTAGGCGAGCCAAAAAAAGGACACCCTCTGATTTTTTTTGGCAAACTGGCAAACCATATTGAAAAGTGGCTTATTTTACCGAGAGACACAACAAATATAAATCAAAAATTACACGGTGCATACGCATTACTGCTAGCTGTTGCACCCATTAGCATAATAGTATTTTATTTAACGCGCATACCTGAGCTAAATGGATACCTCAGTCCATTAATACTCTATTTGTGTATTGCGCCAAAAAGCTTATTGCAACATACCACAGCCGTCTTAACCCCCTTGCAAACAGGTAATTTAACCCAAGCTCGGCTAGCTATTGCAATGATTGTCAGCCGTGAAACCGAGCACATGGATACACAAGCCATCCGCAAAGCCACTATTGAAACCACCTTAGAAAATGGAGCCGATGCTATTTTTGCTCCTATCTTCTGGTTTATCATAGCGGGACCAACAGGTGCCATACTGTACCGCCTGAGTAACACACTAGATGCCATGTGGGGCTACAAAAATCAGCATTATTATCATTTTGGCTATACAGCAGCACACTTAGATGACCTGCTCAACTGGATCCCTGCCCGCTTAACCGCACTAAGTTATATCTTATTAGGTGATAGCCGCATTGGCTGGCACTGTTGGCAACAGCAAAGCCCTGCATGTGAAAGCCCTAACGCAGGTGTGGTCATGAGTACTGGGGCGGGCAGTTTAAATATTCAATTAGGTGGCTCTGCCATTTATCATGGTCAAGAAAAACTCAAGCCCATACTCGGCGTAGGACACGCTCCTGTTAATCAAGATATTAAACGCGCCAACTTACTCATCCAATTGACCGTTTTACTCTGGCTAATTAGCATCACCCTAGGAGAGGCTCTTGCTTAATCACGGCGGGCGCATACAAGAAGCAGCACAACAATACCAAATCCCTCTGCCTAATTGGCTAGACCTTTCTACGGGCATCAACCCAATAGCTTACCCAGTTCCTGACATCCCAAGTTCCGTATGGCAGAGATTACCCGAAGAGCAAGACCACCTGATTACCAGTGCCACACAATATTACCAGTGCGACTCCATACTAGCGGTAGCTGGCTCACAAGCAGCCATCCAAAACTTACCAAAATTACGAGCACACGGTACTATCGGCATTCTTAGCCCCTCTTATGCTGAACATGCCCATGCTTGGCAAAAATCTGGGCACAACACCTTAAGTATTGCTGCCACAGAGATAGATCAGCACATAGACCAATTAGATACTTTAGTCTTAGTTAATCCAAACAACCCTACAGGCCAGTACTTTTCCATACAACAATGCTTAACATGGCTGGTCACCTTAAATAAAAAAGGTGGTTGGCTTATTATTGATGAAGCATTCATCGACTGCACTCCCGAGCTAAGCCTAAGCTCACTTGCGCCCTTACCAGGACTCATTATTCTACGTTCAATTGGCAAGTTTTTTGGCTTGGCAGGCATAAGAGCAGGGTTTGTGCTTGCCGAAGCTGTTATTTTAACTGCGCTCAATGAGATATTGGGACCTTGGGCAATGAGCAACCCTAGCCGTTTTGTAACTGCTCACGCGCTGCAAAATACAGTATGGCAAAATAAAGCCAGCATAAAACTGCAACAACAAAGCCAAGACTTAAATAATTTGCTTAAGCAATATCAACTGACTCCCACTGGCTCAACCAACCTTTTTCAATGGGTTAAAACTGAGTATGCTGAGAAAATACATCAGCAACTAGCTCAACATGCTATTTTTACTCGACTTTTTAGTGAGCCAGCTAGTTTACGTTTTGGCTTACCAGCTAACGAATTTGAAATGAAGCAATTAAATATGGCATTTAAACTAATCACCACACTATAATAAAGCCAACATATATGCTTTATTCTGTTTTAACTTCTGAGTCTTGGGACAAAATTAGGCGCTTGGAAATAAATAAGCATCCAATATTTGGGCAGGATTTTTGTTTGTC
>CAZXJK010000189.1:0-5808 GCA_964640895.1 uncultured Methylomonas sp. | reverse complement strand
TGCGAATGTTATTGAGTTAGGTGTCCCCTTTTCTGACCCAATGGCCGATGGCCCGGTCATTCAGCGTGCCAGTGAGCGTGCTTTAGAACATAAAATGAGTTTACGCCGCACTTTAGAAATTGTGACTGAATTTAGAGCAACCGACCAAGACACGCCCGTCGTCTTAATGGGATATGCAAACCCAGTAGAAGCCATGGGCTACCCTGAGTTTGCCATGGCAGCCGAACAAGCAGGCGTTGACGGAGTACTCACCGTTGATTTACCGCCCGAAGAAGCACAAGAATGTGCAAGTTTACTGAATGCACGCAATATAGACCAAATATTTTTACTTGCCCCCAATAGCAGTATAGCCAGAATTAAAAAAATGGATGCGATTGGCAGCGGCTTTCTTTATTATGTGTCAGTAAAAGGTGTGACAGGTGCTGGTCATTTGGACACAAATGACGTTGAAAAAAAGCTGGTTGATATACGTGCTAATACGCAAATGCCAATTGGTATTGGCTTCGGCATAAAGGATGCTGAAACAGCAAAAACAATTGCTGGTTTAGGTGACGCAGTTGTTGTTGGTAGTGCTTTAATCAGTAAAATAGAAGCGAATTTAGACTCACCTGAAACAGCCAAACAAGAAATCATCGAATTATTAAAATCCATGCGCCTAGCGATGGATACCCAAGGTTAACAGCGGAGCACATTATGAGTTGGTTTGAAAAATTAGTCCCCTCAACTATTATAAAAAAAGATTCTGACAGTAAAAAAATAGCTGTCCCTGAAGGTCTATGGAATAAGTGTTCTGCCTGTAGTGCAATTTTGTATAACAGTGAGCTGGAAAAAAATGCTAATGTCTGCCCTAAATGTGATCATCATATGCGTATTGGTGCACGACGACGTATAGATTTATTTCTGGATACAGAAGGCCGTGAAGAAATTGCTAACAACCTTAAGCCATTAGATCCGTTAAAATTTAAAGATAGCAAGAAATACAAAGACCGTATTTCGCAGGCACAAAAGAAAACCAAAGAAAATGATGCCCTCGTCGTTATGAGTGGCACCTTGCAAAATAAACCCATCGTAGTAGCAGCCTTTGATTTTGGTTTTATGGGTGGCTCCATGGGCTCAGTTGTCGGTGAACGTTTTGTGCGTGGCGTAAATAAAAGCATCGAATTAGGTGCCCCTTTTATTGTATTTACTGCCAGTGGTGGTGCCCGCATGCAGGAATCACTATTTTCCTTATTCCAAATGGCTAAAACCAGTGCGGCACTAACCAAACTCTCTGATAAAGGATTGCCGTATATCTCTTTTATGACTGATCCAACTATGGGTGGAGTGTCAGCTAGTTTAGCCATGTTGGGCGACATTAATGCGGCCGAACCTAAAGCTTTAATTGGTTTTGCAGGCCCTCGGGTTATCGAACAAACAGTACGCGAAAAATTACCTGAAGGCTTTCAACGTAGTGAGTTTTTGCAAGAGCACGGTGCCATTGATATGATTATTGATCGTCGTGAAATCCGTGAAAAACTGAGTTCTATTTTAGCTATTCTTATGGCTAATCGTCCAGCATAAATACCATTAATTCCCCTTTGGCAATACCGCCAAGGGGAAAGCTACCTCTCATAATAATTTAAGCCTATATCTTTTCACTCTTATGCACTTTGACACCCTAAAAGGTTGGTTAGACTGGCAAGAAACGCTACACCCAAAAAGTATAGACCTAGGTTTAGAACGAGTAGCGCAAGTAAGGCAACGCCTAAACCAAGGTAACAAGCAACCTATAACGATCATCGTTGCAGGTACCAATGGCAAAGGTTCAAGCATTGCTTTTTTAGATGCTATTTATTGCGCACAAGGCTTGCGCGTAGGTGCCTATACATCACCGCATATCGTTCAATACAACGAACGCATTAAAATTAATGGTACTGCAGTAAGTGATGAAATTATCTGCGAGTCTTTCACTAGAATTGAAGCAGTCAGAGACAATATTTCTCTGAGTTATTTTGAATTTAGCACCTTGGCTGCACTTGATATTTTTGCATGTGCTGACCTTGATATTCAGCTACTAGAGGTAGGTTTAGGTGGGCGCTTGGATGCTGTTAATATTATTGACGCTGATGCGACTATTGTTACCAGCATCAGTATTGACCATACCGCTTGGCTCGGTGAAACCCGTGAAGCAATCGGCTTTGAAAAAGCAGGTGTTTTTCGTAAAAATACCGCCGCCATTATTAGTGACCCTCACCCCCCTCAGTCTCTAGTTGATTATGCCGATAAAATACAAGCACCTTTAGTACGTATTGGACATGAGTTTAGTTATCAGAAACATAGCAGTGACTGGTCGTGGAAAAATAACACCCATAAACTTGCCGCACTTCCCTTCCCGCGCCTAAAAGGTGCGCACCAATATCGTAACGCAGCAGCCGTATTAACGGCCATTCAAGTCTTGCAAGACAAAGTACCTGTTTCCGAACAAGCAATTAAACAAGGTTTACGCACTGCGTATTTACCAGGTAGGTTTCAAATAATCAATACCGAACCAACGGTATTATTAGATGTCAGCCACAACGCGCAAGCAGCACAAGCTTTAGCAGAGTACCTACAAGAAGAATTTAAGGGCAAGCCAGTCCATGCAATTTTTACCATAATGAACGATAAAGATAAACAAAGTGTCATCAAGCTAATGCAACCCTTTATAAAACACTGGTATATTTCACCTTTGGATAACCCACGCAACAGTAAGAAGGCAGACTTGGTAGATGCTTTTCAGCAATGCAATATTCAACAAGTCAGCTTTGACTTTAATGACTTTATGAGCGCGTTTCAAACCGCCAAAACCAATGCGCAAAGTGATAATGGCTTAGTTTTAGTCTTTGGCTCTTTTTTTCTAGTCTCTGAATACCTAAGCCTTTTTAGCGATTTACCAGGAAAATAGTATGAATGAAATATTAAAACAAAGAATTGTAGGTGCAACAGTCATTACGGCTCTTGCGGCTATTTTTGTGCCCATGCTATTTGACAACCCGGTATCTGATGCTGATAACTACACTAATGAATTATCGTTACCAACAGAGCCGGAAAATAGCATGCAAACTCTACTAGATACTATTCCTAAGAGCCAGCGAGATGTGTTATCACGCCCCGCGCCTGCTACAATCAAAATTCAGTCTGAAGCAATTAAACAATCAATCAAAGAAACTGACCTAAAAAGCTGGGTCATTCAGGTGGGTAGCTTTAGTCAAAAACAAAATGCACAAGATTTTCGCGATAAATTACGCAAAAATAATTTTAGTGCCTATGTCGACTCAGTGACCAACAGCAAAGGCACGACTCTGTTTCGCTTACGTGTTGGCCCTGAAATAGATAAACAACGTGCCTTAAAAGCCAAGCAACAATTAGAATCTCTTTACAAAGTGAAAACAATGTTAGTTTCTGAATAGGTAAGCATATGATTTGGATAGACTATGCCATTATTGGCTTAATTATAATCTCCATGATAATAGGTCTCTTTAGAGGCCTCATTAAAGAAGCTTTTGCCCTAATTACTTGGGGAGTAGCTTCGTGGGTAGGCTTAACATTCAGCTCGCAGTTGGCAGAACTACTAGAAAATGCAATTGCAGTCCCTAGTGTTAGAATTGCAGCGGCCTTCATTGCGCTGTTTTTACTCACCTTGATACTCGGTGCTATTATCAATTATTTACTGAGCGCACTGATCAGTAAAACGGGATTAACAGGCACTGACCGCTTAGCTGGGTTACTTTTTGGGGCGGGGCGTGGTGCTATTCTGGTGGTTATTTTAGTGATGCTGGCAGGATTGACACCTCTTCCTGACAGCCCCTGGTGGAAAGAATCACAATTAATCCCCCAATTTCAAACATTGGCTGTCTGGTTACGCGATCATATCCCAGATGATTTCGCTGATAAATTAAATTACAACTAATTCATAACATTCAATATATTAAAGCATAGGTAATAAAATGTGTGGTATTGCGGGAATTGTTTCCCATCAAAATGTAAATCAAGACCTTTATGATGCGCTTACCGTGCTTCAACATAGAGGCCAAGATGCCGCTGGCATTGTCACATGTAAAAACGGACGTTTACATTTACGCAAAGATAACGGATTGACTCGTGATGTCTTTAGCACAGAGCAAATGGTGAAATTGAAAGGCAATATGGGTATTGCACATGTGCGCTACCCAACAGCAGGCTGCTCTAGTTCATCTGAGGCACAACCATTTTATGTCAACTCACCTTTTGGCCTCACCTTGGCTCATAATGGCAACTTGACCAATACGGCACAGCTAAAAAAAGAACTATTTATTGAAGATCAGCGCCATTTAAACACCAATTCCGACTCGGAAGTGTTATTAAATATTTTTGCACATGAACTGCAACAGCTTGGCAAACTTGACTTAAACCAAGACGATATTTTTAAAGCAGTACAAGGTGTGCACCATCGCTGTAAAGGCGCTTATGCTGTGGTCATTATGATTCCTAATATCGGCATCATCGGCTTTCGCGACCCCCACGGCATCCGCCCTATTGTCTTTGGTCAGCGTAAATCAGCACAAGGCACCGAATTCATGATCGCCTCTGAAAGTGTAGCCTTTGATATATTAGGCTATGAAATCATTCGTGATATCGCACCTGGGGAAGCCGTTTTCATCACAGAATCAGAAGAAATATACACCCAACAATGCGCAGAAAAAACTAATCATTGCCCTTGTATTTTTGAATATGTTTACTTTGCACGCCCCGATTCAATTATTGACAATATCTCCGTCTATAAAGCACGTTTACGTATGGGCGATAAACTCGCCGCCAAAATCCTGAATGAATGGCCTGATCACGATATTGATGTCGTTATTCCCATCCCCGATACCAGCCGTACATCCGCCTTACAAATGGCGAATACGCTAAACATTAAATATCGCGAAGGTTTTATCAAAAATCGCTATATCGGCCGTACCTTTATTATGCCAGGCCAACAGTTACGCAAAAAATCAGTCCGCCAAAAACTGAATGCCATTGGTTTGGAATTTGATGGTAAAAATGTTTTGCTGGTAGATGACTCTATTGTACGTGGCACCACCTCAGAACAAATCATCCAAATGGCGCGTGATGCGGGTGCTAAAAAAGTCTATTTTGCTTCTGCGGCCCCAGCAGTGCGCTACCCTAATGTCTATGGCATTGATATGCCGGCTGCGCATGAACTGATTGCGCATAACCGTACAGAAGACGAAATCTGTACGGCTATTGGTGCCGATAAAATGATTTATCAAGACTTAGAAGATTTAATCGACTCAGTACGTGCAGGCAATCCTGACATCAAAAACTTTGACACCTCTTGTTTTGATCACAAATATATCACGGGTGATATTGATGATGCTTATTTACAAAATATTGAGGATCTGCGCAATAATGAAGCTCAAACTGAAAAAAATATAGCAACTGAAATTATTGATATGCATAATTCTAATTAGGGTTTAAAAGTTTGCTGGGTTAGGGAGCTGGAAATAAATAATCGTCCGATATTGGGTAGGATTTTTGTTTGTCTTTAGTGGTGTCGTAACGGGCGCGTAGCAAGCTACGTAACTGTTACGACACCGCTAAAGACGGACAAAAAGACCAACAAGATTGGATGATTATTTTTTTCCATCTCCCTTACGCTTCCATAAAGTCTAACCCAACTTTCTATCGAATGGGATGGCACAATAAGATGTGAAATAAGAGCGCTTATTTCTCAACCTAAAACTATCGATATTGCCAACGCTGAAAATCAGGGAAACGGAGCTTAGCGAAGTGATGATTTTTAGT
>CAZXJK010000188.1:0-5864 GCA_964640895.1 uncultured Methylomonas sp. | reverse complement strand
TTTTAACCGCTAAACTGTCCACTACTTTTGGGCAAATATGAAGGGTGCCGATAAAAGGATGTTTTTTTCTCTAGATTCTTTTGGCAAAAATACATCTTCTGTTATCTTTAAGTCTAAGGCTTCAACTATCGAGACTAATGTTTTAAAACTAGCTGAACCATATTCAGTATTTTCATACCGTTGAATTTGCTGCTCCCTCATACCAAGTCTATCAGCAAGATCTTTTTGGGTTAGCCCCATAGAAATCCTTGACATGATAAGAGCTTTTGGCAAGTCTGAAATGCTATTTACATCAAACATAGCTAAGTTGCCAGCTAGTAATAGACCATATTCTTCTGCTTGTTCGGCTAACTCATTTCTTTGATAAACGAGTGCATCAATTTGCGCTTTAGCTAACAATGGAGAAAATTTTGGTTCTTCTGTTTGTAATTTACTAATAGCATCAGAAAATTCTGAAATTCTCTTCTTAGTTAATGCTTGTTGTTTGCTATTTTTAATCATAATGCCCCCCCCAATTTTAATCGCCACGATGCCTTTTTTTTCACCTGTATTTTTATCCATTTGAAAGAAATCAACAAATAGTTTTCCAGAGCCTCCTTCTGGAAGCTCGGCTGGAAAAATATCTCCTCGATACTTTTGCTCCATTTTTTCACGGCCAACAGTGGTGAAGTCAACAAGTACTGGGTCTAGTCTTTCTTCCACAACATCAGTAAGGCTCCAGCATAAATCATAATCACCTGGTATTTCCTTAGATGTAACAAAGCTACCGTCAATATAAATGAGAGGACAATTTGCCTTTACAAGTGATGCTATCAAAAGCTTTAAGCCATCGATCAACCAAGCGCGCTTGGGGTTATACGCTCGATCAATTTCTCTATAGTGGTAATATGAATACCTTCCGGTAAATTACCAGCACTGTTAAAATCTGGAATCATATCAAGCCATTCCCCAACAATATTGTTGTGTATAATAGATATATTGTATATTATTTATTAGCATTTATCGTAAATTTTTTGTATAACGCCCTTTACTATGCAACACGCTACCCCCGCTACTCCACTCAGTCTTTATATTCATTTCCCTTGGTGCATTCAAAAATGCCCTTATTGTGACTTTAACTCACATGCCGTCACTGGCACTTTACCTGAAGATACTTATATAGATACCTTGCTCAATGATTTAGCGCAAGATGTAAAGCTCTTTCAGGAAACACGTCCGATCCGCAGTATTTTTATGGGCGGTGGCACCCCCAGCTTATTTTCTGCTGCACAAATACAGCGTTTATTATCGGGCATCCAGCAACATATTCATTTTGCTGACGAGATAGAAATTACTTTAGAAGCCAACCCAGGAACTTTTGAAAGTGCTAAATTTGCCGCCTATCGAGAAATAGGCATTAATCGCTTATCCATCGGTATACAAAGCTTTCATGATCAACACTTAAAACGCTTAGGGCGTGTGCATTCTGCTAGCGAAGCTATTAGTGCCGTACAGATGGCCAAGCAAGTAGGTTTTGATAATTTTAATCTAGATTTGATGTTTGGTTTACCAAATGACTCAGGCCATGATAGTGAACAAGATATTGCGCAAGCCTTGGCATTAGCTCCCAGTCATATTTCTTTTTATCAGCTCACCGTTGAACCCAACACCTATTTTCACAAATACCCCCCTGTATTACCTGATGATGAACTTATTTATACTGAACAATTAGCCTGCCAGAAAATATTGGCTGAACACGGTTATGCACAATATGAAATATCTGCTTATGCACAAACAGGTAAACAATGTCAGCACAATATCAATTATTGGTCTTTTGGTGATTATTTGGGAATAGGCGCGGGTGCTCATGGCAAAATAACTCAGGCATTACCCAATAAAATTGTACGCACCTTAAAGCCCAAACAGCCAGAACAATATCTACGACAGCAGCAAAATGATCGCTCACAACAGGCCATCGCCGTTAATGATTTGGCTTTAGAGTTTGTTATGAATCATTTACGTTTAAAAGGCGGCTTTAGTCTTGTAAACTATAGGCAAAGAACAGGCTTAGAGCTTGACTCTTTGCAGCCAGCATTAGCCAAATGTATCCAACAAGGCTTATTACTAGAGCAGCAACAACATTATGTTTGTTCAGAAAAAGGGTGGCACTTTCTGGATAATATTTTAGAAAATTTTCTTAACGCGGTATAAGTAATGCTTGATTATCAACAACAGTTTATTCAATATTCACTAGATTGCGGAGTGTTAAAATTTGGCAGTTTCTCATTGAAATCAGGCCGTACCAGTCCTTATTTTTTTAATACCGGCTTATTTGATAGCGGTGCTAAACTAGCCAAATTAGGACAGTTTTATGCAGAAGCACTGATCCATTCCAAAATTGATGTTGATATTTTATATGGCCCTGCTTATAAAGGTATCCCGCTCGTCAGTGCTGCTTCCATTGCCTATGCACAAATGCAAAAAAGCGACATCCCTTTTGCCTTTAATCGTAAAGAAGCCAAAGATCATGGCGAAGGCGGGCATTTAGTTGGGGCACCATTACAAGGTAATGTACTTATTTTGGATGATGTGATTACGGCAGGTACTTCCGTACGCGAATCAGTGGTTATTATTGAAGCAGCAGGTGCAACACCAACAGGTGTCTTAATTGCCTTAGACAGACAAGAAAAAGGCGAAAATGATATTTCTGCTATTCAAGAAATTAGCCATCGTTTTGATATGCCAGTGATCTCCATTATTTCATTGCAAAATATTATAGATTTCATTCAAACGGATAAATATTATACTTTGAACATCGAGGCCATTAAAGAGTACCAACAACAGTATGGTATTTAGGGATGAGAATTTAATAATGAAGACAACTTATAGAACAGAGAAAGATAGCATGGGGGAACTGCAAGTTCCTAGCAATGCTTTATATGGCGCACAAACACAACGTGCCATTAATAATTTTCCTATCAGTGGCTTAACATTGCCGTCAGCCTTTATTAAAACAGTCGCATTGATTAAACAAACGGCTGCAACAGTCAATATGGATTTGGGCTTATTAGACTCTGCAAAAGGAGAGGCTATTATTCAAGCAGCTGCACAAATCATGCAAGGAGAGTATGCAGACCAGTTTCCTGTGGATGTGTTTCAAACAGGCTCGGGAACCAGTACTAATATGAATGTGAATGAGGTATTGGCGCGTCTCGCTTCTGCAATCAGTACTGAGCCTGTTAGTGCCAATGACCATGTTAATATGGGGCAAAGTAGTAATGATGTGATTCCCACTGCAATCCATGTCAGTGCTGCTTTAGAATGTCACCAGCAATTAATGCCTGCATTAGATCACCTAGCGACCAGCATTGAAACCAAGGCAGTAGCCTGCCGTGCTTATACTAAAACGGGGCGCACCCATCTGATGGATGCAATGCCGATGACTTTGGAGCAAGAATTAGGTGCTTGGGCCTTACAAATTAGAAACGGTGTAGATCGTGTGCAAAGTGCTTTAGCACGAGTACAAAAAATTGCTCAAGGGGGCACCGCAGTCGGAACGGGCATTAATGCGCACCCTGAATTTGCCGATAAATTTGCTCAAACTCTTAGTAATGTCGCAGAAGTAAAATTTGTAGCAAACGATTCTTTATTTGAAAGTTTAAGCTGTCAAGATGCCATTGTTGAGCTTTCAGGGCAATTAAAAACCATTGCCGTCAGTTTAATGAAAATTGCCAATGATTTGCGTTGGATGAACAGTGGTCCATTAGCTGGTTTGGGTGAAATTGCATTAACCGCCTTACAACCTGGTAGTAGTATTATGCCAGGTAAAGTCAACCCGGTATTGCCTGAAGCCACCGCGATGGTTGCCGCCCAAGTCATCGGTAACGATGCCACCATCACGGTGGCTGGTCAATCGGGCACCTTTCAATTGAATGTTATGTTGCCAGTCATTGCTTATAATATTCTGCAAAGTATCGACATTATTAGTAAGGTCAGTATTGAATTGGCCGATCATGCGATTGTCGATTTCACGGTACGCGAGGATAATTTACAAACAGCTTTAGCCAGAAATCCAATATTAGTGACCGCACTTAACCCAATCATCGGTTATGCTAAAGCAGCTGAAATTGCCAAATCTGCCTATAAACAAGGGCGACCCATTATTGATGTTGCCGCCGAAATGACCGGTATTAGCCATACTGAATTAGAAAAGCTACTAGAGCCGCAACACCTAGCGGCTGGTGGCATCCGACAATAATGGCAAAACAACCGTTCCAACCCGAACTGATTGTGTTTGACCTTGATGGTACGCTAGTCGATTCATCCCCTGATCTGGCGATAGCAGTCAATAGAATGCTCACCACTTTCAAGCAAGCAAACTATCCGGAGCAACAAATAAAACAATGGATGGGTAATGGTGCAGAAATGCTAATTAAACGTGCCTTAACAGGAGAGCAAGAGCCTGTTAAGGCACCGGACAATTTAGCCGAAGCCATGCACCTCTTCTTTGGTTTTTACCAAGAAAATATCTGTGTACATAGTCAGTTATATGCTGGGGTAAAAGAGGGCTTAGAGCAGCTGCAAGCCGCGCATATTAATTTGGCTTGTGTGACCAATAAGCCCGCGCAGTTTACATTGCCATTATTGGCAGAAATTGGTCTTAAAGATTACTTTCAATTTATTGCCTCGGGCGACACTTTCAGCACGATGAAACCGGATCCATTACCGTTAACAGAAACCGCCAAAATATTTGCCATCGAAGCACAACAATCCCTAATGGTCGGTGATTCCATTAATGACATCCAGGCAGGTCAACGCGCTGGCTTTAAAACAGCTTTAGTGCCTTATGGATACATAGGAAAATATACGCCAGCCGAACTGAATGCCGACTATACCATTACCAGTATTATCCAATTAGCTGAGTTATTCTACCCTCGAACTCTACATTAAATTCTGAAATATATTTCTATTGATTTTAGACACGCTACAGGCCGTATATATTTTAGTTAAACAAGATGTAGTGTATAATTAATTTTAAACCACCATATATTGTATTTTGATGCATTTTTAGCATTAGACTTCCCATTGCTAACTTATAAATTAATATTAAGTACAAAAAGTGCTATCGCAGGCAAACACCATGACCATAAAAATAGAGAAAAAAATTGTAGGCTATAAAGTTCTGACTAAAGAAGACGCAAAGTCCGCAGCTAGTGCAGCCGTGCAAACGGATGTAGAAAGCATGCATGAAAACCTAATGCGCCCAGAAATGCTGTTTGGTTCTACTTATAAGATTAAAACACCGTTATCAGAGCATGCACTCTATATTACTGTGAATGATATGATTCTTAATATGGGTACCGAACATGAAGAACGTCGTCCCTATGAAGTGTTTATTAATTCCAAAAATATGGAGCATTTCCAATGGGTATTAGCCTTAACCCGAGTTATTTCGGCGGTATTTCGTAAGGGCGGTGATATTACCTTTATGGTGGAAGAGCTGAAAGCAGTATTTGACCCTAAAGGCGGCTACTTTAAAAAAGGAGGTGTTTATATGCCGTCTTTAGTCGCAGAAATCGGTCATGCCATTGAACAACACATGAAGCAAATTGGTATGCTTAAAGACTTGGAACTCGATGCACACCAAAAACAATTCCTCGCTGAAAAACGAGAGGAATTTGAAGCTAAGTATGGTGATAAAAAAGAAAGCAGTGACTTTCCCGAGCAAGCCCAACTATGTACAAAATGCCAAACCAAAGCTTTAGTACTTATGGATGGTTGTATGACTTGTTTAAATTGTGGCGATAGCAAGTGTAACTAGTGGAGGAGGCAACTCACCCAACCCTACTGCGATCTGAAAACTAATGCAAGCCACGTGGTTAAGG
>CAZXJK010000187.1:0-5867 GCA_964640895.1 uncultured Methylomonas sp. | reverse complement strand
GCCAAAATACGGGAAATATTTAGGCAGACTAAAAGGTGCTTTTCGACAGCCTAGGTGAGGGCTGAAAATAGTACGCCCCCAATATAAGCATAGACTTTAATATCATTACTCTAGAAAAAATAAGCACTACCCCACTTAAAACAGGACAAGGTAACTGTTCTACTATCAGCAGGCTAAAGACCTGCGCCCCAGCCTGGAATACGAGGGGTGCAGATTTTTTAGCCTGCTTTATATTCAATGCTTGCTCCATCTTAAATGGGTAGCCAAAATAAGCATCCATCCTTGTTGGTCTTTTTGCCTGTCATCAACAGTTACGTGGCTTGCTATGCGCCTGTGTTTCTAGCACGACTGTGCAGCCAACTACTGCGTTATACTTTTGGGTATTATTAAACCTTCACCTTAGGCACTTAGAAATAAATAAGCATCCAATATTTGGGTAGGATTTTTGTTTGTCATTAGTGCTGTAGCAATAGGCGCATAGCAGGCTACGTAACTATTGCTACAGTACTGATGACGGACAAAAAAACCAGTAAAGATGGATGATTATTTATTTCCAGGTGCCTTATGCCACAGATTCTTGATAAGTGACTGAAAAGTCACTAATGGAAGCAATTACTTCTTGGATATTATCTTGGTCATTTATGTTAAAGCTGGTTACGCCCACCCGACTTAAATAAAAGACTTGGTCACGCATAAAGTCACCGCTAACACGAATGTCACCCGTAAAGCCAAAACGACTGCGTAATAGGCGTGCATGAGTAAAGGCGCGGCCATCGGTAAACACAGGAATATAAAGCTCAATCAACTCAAAGTCACTGAAGTCAGCGTTGATTTCTTCAAGGATGACATCTGATTCTAACCTTAAGCCAAGAGGCTTACTTTGTTGTAGTGCTTGCTGGTCGGTATTTTTCCAGCGAGTTAGGGAAATAATGTTGTGGTCGGCGTTAAGTGCAGCATCATCATTAATAAATGCCCAGCTGTCTTGTATCACCTGTCTATCTTTAATGAGTTGCATAAACTTTCTCCTTAAAAGGGCTTACACCTAAGCGTCTAACGGCTGCTAGGAAGGTTTCATCTTCATTGTTGCGTTGGTCGACATAGACTTCTAGTATGGTTTTAACAGCGCCTGCAATATCTTCTTTGCTCACCGCAGGGCCTAAACGGCTACCAATCGCGGCATCATTTTCTGATGAACCACCTAAGGTGACTTGATACCATTCCACGCCTTTTTTATCGACCCCTAAAATACCGATATGACCAACACTTTGGTGTGCACAACCGTTCATGCAACCAGATATGTTGATTTTTACCTCACCGAGGTCATGTAGATAATCTAAGGAATCTAATTGCTCATTGATTTCTTTGGCAACGCCGATTGAACCTGCATTGGCAAGTGAACAATAATCTAGGCCAGGGCAACAAATCATATCAGTTGCTTTGTTGATATTCGGTGTTGCTAAAGCGAGTGCTGTTAATTTTTGCCATAACTCGAATAAATCAGCTTGCTTAATATCTGCTAATACCAAATTTTGACGGTGCGTCACTCTGACTAAGCCAAAGCTATATTGGTCGGCCAAATCAGCAATAGCATCTAATTGCGTGTCAGAACAATCGCCAGGAGGGCTGTCAGGTGCCTTTAATGAAATATACGCGGCAACATAACCATCAACTTTATGCTCTGCAGTATTGTGTTTTACCCAAGTCGCAAAACCTGAGTCGCTAGCTAATCTTTCGGCATAGCTAGTATCTTGAGCTGCGTCAGCTTGATAAGCAGGTGGATTGAATTGCGCACGCATATCTGAAATATCGGTAGCACTAAGTTGTAGCTTATCCTTAATGATTTCCCATTCTGCTTCGACTTTTTGAGTGACTTCAGCTAAGCCTGCTTCACGTACTAAAATCTTAATACGTGCTCTATATTTATTATCACGACGACCGTAGAGGTTGTAGACACGTACGATGGCTTCTAAATAAGACAGTAAGTGTTTTTTCTCCAAAAACGGTCTGATGACTTGGCCGATAATAGGAGTACGGCCTAAACCGCCACCGACAAAAACTTTAAAACCGACTTCACCTTGATCATTTTTGACTAAGTGTAAGCCAATATCATGAAATCGAGTTGCGGCGCGGTCTTGCTCAGCACCACTGACGGCAATTTTGAATTTACGTGGTAAATAGGCAAATTCCGGATGTAAGGTCGTCCATTGACGAATGATTTCGCAATAAGGACGCGGATCTTCAATTTCATCTTTACAAACGCCAGCTAATTGGTCTGAGGTGGTGTTTCTCAGGCAATTGCCACTGGTTTGAATGGCATGCATTTGTACGCTAGCCAGTTCTTCCAGAATATCCGGCACTCTTTCTAATGCAGGCCAGTTAAACTGAATATTTTGCCGGGTAGTAAAATGACAAAATCCTTTATCATAATCACGCGCAATAGAGGCCAGTTTGCGTACTTGTTTACTAGATAGCAGGCCATAAGGGCCGGCAATACGCAATAAAGGCGCGTGAGTTTGTACGTATACGCCATTCATTAAGCGAAGGGCGCGATATTTATCTTCGGCAATTTCGCCGTTTAGGTAACGAGTGGTCTGGTCACGAAACTGAATGACACGTTGATCAACAATTGCTTGATCTTTATAGTTATATTGGTACATATTTATGTGCTTATGTAAGCAAAATGAAGAGAGTTATTCATCATATACTGCTCGCTATTAAATGACAAAGTTAATTGGTTAATGCTATCATAAGCAGTTAAGTTTCGTTGCTTATAATTAGAATAATAATTTATAAATTAAGGGTCTAGGGGGTTGTTTTGTTTCGCTTATTTTTGATGTTTGCTGTGCTGTTTGGTATGCCGCAGTTAGCGATGGCTGGAGAGTCTATTGTTAACTTGGGACTGACAGGGACAGAACGTGGTATTTATTCCGTTCTGATTTTTATCATTGCCTATGGTTTTGTGATGGCGGAAGAGTTTACGGGCTTGCGTAAATCGAAACCTGTTATTATTGCCGCAGCAATTATTTGGGCGCATGCGGCTATTCTTTCTGCAGAAGCGGGTGTTTCTACTGAAGCATTGCATGAGGCCTTCGAATTTAACCTAAAAGAATATGCGGCACTAATGCTATTCTTGTTGGTTGCCATGACTTATATTAATGCCATGGCCGAGCGTAATGTTTTTGAAGCACTGCGTTCTTGGATGATTAGAAAAGAATTTGGTTATAAAAAACTATTCTGGATTACAGGTATTATTACCTTCTTCTTATCTGCGGTTGCCGATAACTTAACTTCAGCATTATTAGTGGGTGCGGTTGTTTTGGCGGTAGGTAAAGACAATGAGAAATTTGTTGCCATTGGTTTTGTTAACTTAGTTGTTGCAGCAAATGCGGGTGGCGCGTTCAGCCCATTTGGTGATATTACTACTCTAATGGTATGGCAAGCCGGTTATGCAGAGTTCTTTGATTTCTTTGCATTATTTGTTCCATCAGTGGTTAACTACCTAATACCTGCTGCCTTTATGTATATGGCAGTACCTGATGAACAGCCTGTTGCAACAAACGAAGCGGCAATTGAATTAAAGCCAGGCGCGATTCAAGTCTGTATTTTATTTGCATTGACTATCGTGACGGCGGTTTGCTTTAAGCAAGTCTTACATTTACCACCTTTTATGGGCATGATGGCTGGCCTTGGAGTGTTAATGGTTTATGGTTTCAGGTTACAAGTTCTTTATGAATCTGGTATAGACGATAGGCATAGTGAGTTTGATATTTTCGATAAAATACGTGATGCCGAGTGGGATACCTTATTTTTCTTCTTTGGTGTTGTTTTTGCTGTGGGCGGTTTAGGCTATATTGGTTACTTGGAATTAATTTCTGCAGGTATGTATGACGGTTTAGGTCAAACGCCAGCAAATATCTTGGTAGGTATTATTTCAGCGATTGTGGATAATATTCCAGTGATGTTTGCGGTACTTAGCATGAACTTGGATATGGATCTATACCAATGGTTGCTTGTTACTTTAACTGCTGGAACAGGTGGTTCGTTACTATCTGTTGGTTCAGCAGCCGGTGTTGCTTTAATGGGATCATCTAACCATAAATATACTTTCTTTAGTCATATGAAATGGACACCTGTGATTGCGATAGGTTATGGTGCTAGTATTTTTACCCATTATTTAATTAATGGTTAAAAATTAACGATTCAGCACTATACTTCGCGTAACTGTAGCCACGCGAAGTATAATGTTGAATGACTAGTAAAAAGGGAGCAGAGTGTAAATTCTGCTCCCTTTTTTTATTTGAGAGTTTATTTATTAGGTCTGTTTATGACTGAGCATAGCTGGAAACAAGCATTTTCTGCTTATCTGCAACCCCGCGTAATAGGAATGTCATTTCTTGGCTTTTCTGCAGGGCTACCTTTTCTCTTGGTTTTTTCTACCTTATCAGCTTGGCTACGTGATACTGGCGTGACGTTATCAGTAATAGGATTTTTTAGTTGGGTGGGTATTACCTATTCAGTAAAAGTGATTTGGGCTCCTGTTATTGATAAATTACCTATACCTTTCTTAACTAAGTTATTAGGCAAGCGTCGCAGCTGGATGTTGTTAGCGCAAATCAGTATCTCCGCAGGTTTGATGGTATTGGCTGAGCTAAACCCATTAGAGCAAATTGAATTGGTTGCCGTCGTCGCCGTGTGGATAGCATTTAGCTCTGCCACCCAAGATATTGCTATTGATGCCTATCGCATTGAGGCGATAGAGCCAGAGTATCAAGCGGCGATGGCGGCCATGTATGTATTTGGTTATCGGGTTGCCTTATTAGTCGCAGGGGCAGGGGCTTTTTATGTTGCAGACTATGTGGGCTGGAATGCCGCCTATTCAGCCATGGCACTGTGCATGTTTATCGGTATGGTGGCGACTTTGTTGAGCCGTGAGCCTGAACATCAGCAGGATAGTAACACGGTTGCATTAGAGCAAAAAATAGAAACAGTATTAGGTGTATCGGCCAAGAAAAATACATGGCAACGCTTAAGTGCTTGGTTTGCAGAAGCGGTTATTGCTCCCTTTGCTGAGTTTTTTGTACGTAATGGTAAGCTAGGTATCTGGATTTTAGCCTTAATAGCACTCTATAAAATGAGCGATATTACTATGGGGGTGATGGCCAACCCCTTCTATTTAGATTTAGGTTTTAGCAAACAAGACATTGCCAATGTCAGTAAAGTATTTGGTTTTTTCATGACTATTTTTGGTGCTGCACTCGGTGGGGTTTTAGTCATCCGCTATGGCATTATGAAGCCATTATTACTGGGTGCTATTTTGGTAGCCAGCACCAATTTATTATTTGTAGTCTTGGCTTTGTCGGAGCCAAACCTTAACTTATTGGCGATGGTGATCAGTGCTGATAATTTAAGTGGTGGTATCGCCACGGCTGTTTTTATTGCTTATTTGTCCAGTTTAACCAACAGTGCTTATACCGCGACCCAATATGCCTTATTTAGTTCATTGATGACCTTGCCGGCAAAATTGCTGGGTGGTTTGTCAGGGTTAATTGTTGATGCGTTTGGTTATGACGTATTCTTTTTATATGCTTCCTTTGTGGGCTTGCCTGCAATTATATTAGTGTTGGTATTAATGCGGATGCAGCAAAGAACAGAAATGAAAGATGAAAACGTGTAAAACACTGTTGTTGCAAGACATTAGACTCAGGTTTTGATGTGGGGTTTATACAGTGAGACAATTTAAAAAGAAGAGTATTAAAAGAATATACACTCGATGTTCCAGTTTTAGTGGTTAGGCAGATAGCAAAAAAACAAGTAAGGCACTTGGAAATAAATAAGCATCCAATATTTAGGCAGGCTTTTTGTTTGTC
>CAZXJK010000186.1:0-5867 GCA_964640895.1 uncultured Methylomonas sp. | reverse complement strand
GTCATTGAATTTTATAAGCATTTAAAAATTTGATGCTATATTTCGACAGCCTAGCATCATGCTCTACTTTATGCGCATCATAACCAGCATATCCTTTCGCTTGCATTTCTTTTTCTTCATGCGAAAAATGATCAACAACATAGGCAATCAATGCATCTAATGCACTACCTATATCGGCACGATCTGCACCGCCAGTAGCAAGGTCATATAATTTGTTTAATAGATCAAATAGTACTTTATGCTCATCATCAGCAAACGCTGAAAATCAGGGAAACGGAGCTTAGCGAAGTGATGATTTTTAGTCCCTGATAGGCGACAGGGCAATTTGCTGATTCGACGTGTGCTAGCAGCACGCGAGAGGAGCAAGAATTGCATTCCGAATAGCCGTCCAGCCATTTGAGGTAGTCATGACGGAGCTGCTTTTGTGCGCAGTCGTTACGGACGCAGGGCGTTCAGGGCATCCCCCATTCGCTGCGTAGGTGAACGAATTCAGGTGACAGGAGTCCCTGAATTTCGTGAGGTAGCATGGCGCGCCTGTATGTTTATAAGGTTTATTTCACAATTTTTTTTGCCAATATATGCTTGTCTATTTTTTCTAGGAACGGCAATACTGCCAATAAAGGCATTAGCGTAGCTTTGCTTATTGTTGCAATATTTTCATCCAACATTTGCATATCAGGGTCAACACAGGAAGCAATCCAGCCATGACATTTAACACCAGTCTGCTCAATAGCAGCAAAGGTCAATTTGGCTTGATTTATACACCCTAGGCGCATACCCACCACCACTATGACAGGTAAGCATAATTGCTTAGCCAAATCAGCAACTACATCAAACTCATTCAAGGGCACCAACCAACCACCCACCCCTTCAACCAGCACTACATCAGCCATTTTTTCTAGCTTTTGGTATTGAGCAACAATATGCTCTATTTCAATATTAACACCTGCTTCAGCAGCAGCAATATGCGGCGAAACCGGCAGCTCAAATGCATACGGATTAATATCTTGATAAGGTAAATCAATGGAAGCCTGCTCATGAATAAGTAGCGCATCTTCATTTTTTAATTGCCCATCCTGCCATTCACAGCCCGATGCAATAGGCTTCATCCCTAACACAGTCTTGCCTAGATCCTGATAATATTGCATTAAAGCAAGCGTGCTCCACGTCTTACCAATCCCCGTATCGGTCCCTGTTACAAAATAACCTTGCGCCATTTTTATTCCTCCATTACAGCTTTAGTCACTCGTACATAAATAATTTCGAAGCTTGCAGTAATTTTGCCAAGCTCATCCTGTGGATAAGCAGCCGCTAAGACCTGCAACCTACCCTTACCTGTTAATTGCTTATTACGTGCCTGATTGACATTATGCGCACCTATTCCCTTCAATTCCCGCATTAATTCCAGGACATTTGCATATTTTGAATGGTAGATATGGCTAAGCACCTCAATATTTTCAAAGCCACAAACTTGCAACATTGCTTCTATGTCTTGCACACTACAAAATTCATTCACATGCGGACGATCATCAACTAATGCCCATGCCGCTTTTAACTCACACAAAGCACTCGCGCCAAAAGTTGAAAACACCAATTGGCCACCAGATCTTAATATTCGCTGCATACCGACTAATGTGCCTTTTAATTCTTGGCACCACTGCAAGGCTAAATTAGACACGACACTATCTACGCAACCTGCAACAAAAGGTAAACTCTCAGCATCAGCACAAACCCATTGTAAACTTTCCCCCAACTGTCGCTGACGCACTTTCAACAACATAGGCTCAGCAATATCTAGGGCAATAATATCAACAGCCGTCAATTTATTAAATAACTGCTCGGTAAAAAATCCCGTTCCACACCCCACATCCAGTATCACAGAGTGCTCAGCCGATAATACCTGCTTAATTAATTCACGCCCAACTTGGCGCTGTAAATTAGCCATACCATCATAACTTTCTGCAGCATTTGCAAAAGACCGCCTAATTAACTTTTTATCAAGATAAAAGTCATTCACTTAGTCACACTCCGCGCTATAAAATCACTCATAATACGAGTTACCTGCTGCTGATGCGTCATAAAAGGCATATGCCCTGCCCCATTAATGACTTCTATTTCCAGTTGTGGCTGTAATTGCTTACACTGCTTGCCAACCACTACTGGCACCAAAGTATCCAAATCACCTAAAATTATTTGCACAGGAACCATCAAATCACGCAGCGCTATTCTTAAATCTACTGTCCGTAATATTTCCAAGCCTCCCAACAACACATCAGCTTTGGGTGGCTCACATTCTTGCATGGCAGCTTTAATTTCTTTAAAAACTGCTTTCATATCCGCCATACCCTGCAACTGCAGACTCATAAATCGCAATAAAGTAGCGGTGGTATTATTTTGTAAATTACTCGCAAATTCCATTAACACTTCAGCACTCACTCCCAGCCATTGTTCAGCCTGCAAAAAATGCGGATTACTCCCTATCAATACCAGCGACTTTACCCGTTGCGGATATTTCTCCGCTAAGCGCAAAGCAATATTGCCACCTAAAGACCAACCTACAATGATGCAAGGCTGTTTAGGTAATACATCGTGCATGGCATCAACTATACCCTCCATAGTATAAGGAGAAATACTGCCACTATGACCATGCCCTGGCAAGTCCATACAGATAACTTGCCGCTCTTTACTCAGCGTCTCAGCAAAACTGCGCCAAATACCAGTATGCATAGCCCAGCCATGCAACATAACAACTGGCTCACCTTGACCAAATACCTCTTGATAAATCTCAGTCATACAGGCATTCTCTCCAAAGTATCCAATAAGCTATCTACATGCTGCCGCTCATGCAAAGCAGACAATGTAATACGCAAACGCGCACTCCCTTGGGGCACTGTCGGAGGCCGAATCGCACTGACCCATATACCCTGCTGCAATAAATATTCACTGGCTTGCATCGCTGCCTGACTATCACCTAATACAATTGGTTGTATCGCTGATGTCGATGCCATTAAATCTAAACCTAACTGATGCGCACCCGCTCTAAAATAAGCAATCAGTTCTGCCAACTTATCTCTACGCCACGATTCCGCCTGAATTATTTGTAAACTAGCACGCGTTGCGGCTGCGATAGCAGGTGGCAAAGCCGTGGTATATATATAAGTGCGTGCTTTTTGAATCAGGGTTTCAATCAATGCATCAGAACCCGCTATAAACGCCCCGCTAGTACCAAATGCTTTACCAAAAGTACCCACTAATATTGGCACTTGCTGTTGACCCAATTGACACTGCTCCACCAAACCCGCCCCAGTCTTTCCCAAAACACCAAAGCCATGCGCATCATCCACTAATAGATAGCTATTTTGCTGTTGCGCCATTGCCGACAATTCAGCCAAATGCGCTACATCACCATCCATACTAAAAACACCATCCGTCACAATCATTGCCTGTTGACCTTGCTCCTGAACTTGCATTTTTAGCTGTAAATTATTAAGGTCATTATGCAAATAACGCTTAAATTTTGCTCCCGACAACAAGCCACCATCCAGTAAAGAAGCGTGATTTAGTTTATCTTCGTAAATCACATCGCCCTTACCCATCAATGCCGCAATAGCACCTAAATTTGCCATATAACCTGTCGAAAACAACAATGCGCGATCACGCCCCGTAAAAGCAGCCAACTCCTGTTCCAAAGCGTGATGCTCATAGCCATGACCACAAACTAAATGCGCAGAACCACTGCCAACACCGTATTTATCAGCTGCTATTTTAAAGGCATTAAGTACTCCAGCATGATTCGCCAAGCCTAAATAATCATTACTACAAAAATTTAGTACCTTACGGCCATCAACTTGTAAATATATCCCTTGAGCCGAATCAATAACACGCCGACTACGATATAACCCCGCTTGCTTTAATGACTCAAGTGAGTCTGGTAAATCCCTCAAAACCATAGCTGCTAAATTTTTCACCCAAATCTAACTTAAAAAGATTAAACAGAAACACACTAGTCATTACTGTGCGTAACTAGACCCTGCAGAACGCACACCCAATCTATCAAATAAAGCTAAATCATGATTAGTCATCGGGTTTTCAGTCGTTAATAATTTATCCCCATAAAAAATAGAATTCGCGCCAGCAAAGAAACACATTGCCTGCATTTCATCCGACATATCTGCACGCCCGGCAGATAAACGCACTCTTGATTTCGGCATTAAAATACGCGCAACTGCAATCATCCGAATAAACATGAGTGTATCTAGCTTATCAACGCCCATCAAAGGTGTACCTTCCACTTGCACCAGCATATTAATAGGCACACTCTCAGGGTGCTTGGGCATATTAGCTAGCTCTATTAGTAAATTAGCACGATCATCGTCATTTTCACCCATACCGACAATACCACCACAACAGACATTAATGCCTGCGTCACGCACCCGCCCCAAAGTATCCAACCGATCTTGGTAAGTTCTGGTGGTAATGACTTCAGAATAATAATCCTCAGAGGTATCCAAATTATGGTTGTAATAATCTAAGCCACCTTCTTTCAAGGTTTTGGTTTGCTCATCCGTTAGCATGCCTAAGGTAACACAAGTTTCCATCCCTAACGCTTTGACCCCTTGCACCATTTCAACCACCCGCTCCACATCCTTATCTTTTGGGCTACGCCATGCCGCTCCCATGCAAAATCTGGATGCACCTTGATCTTTCGCTAGCTGCGCTGATTTTAAAACTTCATCGATAGGCATAAGTGCTTCAGGTGTTAAATCCGAATCATAACGCGCACTTTGTGGACAATAACCACAATCTTCAGAACAAGATCCGGTTTTAATACTTAACAAACTGCTTATTTGCACCTCGTTCGGATCAAACTGAGCACGATGTGTGCTGTGCGCATGAAACAATAAATCATTAAACGGCTGCGTAAATAAAGCTTTTACTTCATCTAATTGCCAATCATGGCGTAAACTAACAACTGAATCTGTCGACATTCTAAAATTCTCCAAGGCCTGAATTTTTTATTAAATCAAAACTTATCAACCTAATATGATAAATAAGGTAAACAACTGGTGTAATATTATACAATATAGTTTGCTACCTGCTACCTGTATCTTATGCAATCAATCAGGCATGCCCTTTCGTGACCTATGCCAAGCTTGCCATGATGCACTATTAAGAACTACAAGCCATTGTTTATGCTGTGCCAGTGAATTTAGCAATAAATTGTTAATACAATCTTTATGTGGAAAATGTCAAAATAAACACCCTGCTTTTGAAAAAACTTACGCCCCTTTTACCCACCAAGGAGCCATTCGCCACCTGATTGCCCAGCTAAAATTTAATCGAACCTACAAATACTCGCGTCTATTAGGGCAATTACTCGCAGAATATATACAAAAAGAAGCTGACCACATACCCGAACTGATTATCCCCGTGCCTTTGCACCCACAACGTTATCGACGACGCGGATTTAATCAAACTTTGGAAATAGGTAAAATAGTTGCCCATGAATTAATAATACCGATTGATAGCACCAGCTGTCAACGTCAAAAAAACACCGAAAAACAATCCAATCTGACAGGCAAGCAACGACATAAAAATATCAGAAATGCATTTAAGGTAGTTAGTCCACCTACTGCCACCCATATTGCTATTATTGACGATGTCATGACCACAGGCGCTACCGTTAATGAACTCGCTAAAACCTTAAAGACAGCCAATAAAAAAATAGAACGCATTGATATTTGGGTATGTGCTCGGGCACAGTTCCGTTAAAACTCGCATGTCCAATATTAATTTTAGGTTAAAGAGCATCACTTAGGCACTTGGAAATAAATAAGCATCCAATATTTGGGCAGGATTTTTGTTTG
>CAZXJK010000185.1:0-5928 GCA_964640895.1 uncultured Methylomonas sp. | reverse complement strand
AATCAAAAATTCTGCGGTGGAGTTGCGGATTTGTTTTTTCATTGTTTGTTTATGAGTTATTAATCATAACTAAATTGTTATTTTAACATCATGACCCACTGTCAAATTTACTTTGTAAGTTTGACAGTGGGTCATGATGATTATAAATAAATGAATATCTGTTTAATTCAGCATTTTGAATAACTCAACACCCTCCGGCCAGTTGGAATCATCTATTTCAACTTGATAATCTTTAAAGCTTCTGCCTACCTCTATCCCATCATTTCGTGTCACCTGAATTCGTTCCAGAAGCGTGGTTGCTGGCGCATTGCCTAACTCATTGCTATGTTTAAAAACATATAGCCCTCTTGCGCTCATTTCACCTCGACTGGCTGAACGGTCATGGTCAAACATTTGCATTAGTGACTGCCAAAACAATTCAAGATCATCTTCACTAAAGCCTGTTTGCTTTGCTAAGTGTGCTGAAATAAACCCATGACAGCGGTATAAGCCATATGGCACGGTAAATTTACGCCCCATAGTTCGGTTTTCACCACCTTGGCTTTCTGCTTCCTTTTGTGTTGTCACTGCCATTCGAGTAATGGTGTGTTCTGAGGCTACTATAGGGTCGATTGATCTTGAGAATGTCAGTTGTATCGGGCCACGTACTTGTCCAGCGTTCTTCCCTGTGCTCATGACTGCCCCAAAGGTACGAACATCATAATAATGTTCACACATCCATTTTTTTGCGGCTTCCGTTTTATCACCTTTTTCTTTTTCTTTAACGCCTTCTTGCTCGTGCGATTCATCAATTAGATTATTCAAAATAGCTTTTTCGCGCACAAATATTCTTCGGCTACTATCGTCAGCTTGGGTCATTTGTACAAAGTTTCTCACCTTTCTTTTTAAACAAACATCGGTGACAAGCCCCATACCTGTTTCTGCATCAATACGTGGTAAATTACCTGCATCAGGATCACCGTTTGGGTTGCCATCCTTTACATCAAATAACAATACAAATTCATAACGATTACTTAAGTTCATTTTTCTTCTCCTTGATCAGTTTTTTTGGTAAAAAAATCTTGTTTTTGATGATAATAACCTATGGCAAATAAACCTTGGTTTTCCAAATTAAGGTGTGATGGAAATTCAGTAATAAGCCCCATAATTTCACCCATACGTTTTTCAGCATTAATACGCCACCCAGGATTTTCCAACTTCTTAAAATGATGCGTTGATAAACGCATCAAGGTACCAAATACAGTTTTAGGTGTGCTACTAGCACTACTGTAATAGCGGTCTCTGATGGTGGCTTTTATGCCCGGCTGAGCATCAGACTGTAATTTTTCTAACGCGGCAAATAAACGCCCTAGGCAATAGCCAATACGTTTTTCATCTTTATTTAGTGACACGGTTAATTCCCTCTTGCTGGTAGTAGATAAACGATATTTTCGATTTAGGTTTGCTTTTAATATGCAGGCTCGGTGATAACTTACATTGCCTTTTTCAGCTTTTATTCTTCTAATGGTAGCTTGCATAAATGTATCGGGCAGACGACTGTTTGCTAAAATACTTCTGATAACATCAGCAGGTAGATTTGGCGGCACATTGTCATCTTTGTATTGAAGCGCAGTCGAACGGAGTAATTTTTTTAAAGGTGGGTAGCCATTATGGTCAACACCTATTATCTCTAAATCTTTAAACCATTGTGCAATGTTTTCTGAATGGTTGGCGACTGTTCCTGCGTTCCAATAACGAATAACGATACGGGCAGAGTTAGGCGCTAAGCCTAGAACAAAAAATTGGTCTTTTCCGTCTTTAGCCTGATACGCACCATTATGTATTGATGAAAATAAGCTTTTAACTACTGCCGTCCCTTTTTCTGGGTCATCACCTGTATCCGAAAAAACAAACAACAGTGTTGCTTCTAATAGGCTTTGTTTTTCTGCCCAACAGACATAGGACGTTTCGCCAATACGGAATTTGGTTTGAGATGATTTTCGTAATAGATGGTTAAGAGCAGCGGCATATTTAAAAGAAGCTACGGCACTTACTGGAAAATTATATCCCTTATCTTTTCCGTATGAGGTGTATGCAGGTTCATTTATGGCTGCTAATGGAGCTGGTTTTTGATTAACACCACTCACAGTACTATGCAACCTTACAACCTTAGTTTTTTCTCCTGATATTAAACAAACTCCATCTTTTACTTCAGATTCAGATAATGGCTGTTGTTTTACCCAGTTGATTACTTGTTCAGACTGACAAACAAGCTGGCTTTCGCCGGCAACTCGAAAACTTAAATTACAGCCTTTTATTTTTAAACATTCTTGCCATATTTCATTAGCTTTAAGTTTTTCGACCCCATCGTTTGAATTTAAAAATAGGTCAACAGCCTGTACGCCTGAGTCACTTGGTATATCTTTTAGCAATTCAGCAATACGCTTTTTAAAGCTAATATGCTGTTTTCTAGCGTCTTCAATTTCTTTCTCTTTAGGTATGTCGTCTGGTTTTGTAACTTTTGCTTGTTCAGCAACATAGCCATAATGATCCCACAGGCAATATGCAGTTTCATAAGATTTAGCTCCACTTCTGCCAGAAGCTTTAGGGACTCTAACAGGTCTAACAATGACCTTACCATTGGTGCTTTCACTGTTATTTTCGAGTTGAATAAAGTGACCTAATTCATTAATGATAATGATAAAAGGTATTGCTTTTTCCTCGAAACCAAAGGGAGGCAGAAGATCCTCTTTCCGGTCATAATAATCACACAGGGCTTGCAGTATCATCCTCGCACCTCGTCACTGTTTCGTGCTGGGATATTTATAACACCATTTTCCATAACGGCATTAAAAAACAAGGGCGTTGGATTTGATGAGCTTTTGTAATCCATGTCATAGAGCATCCAACCCAGTGCTTTACTTTCATCTATGGCAGGTATTTCTTTCTCAATATCGTCAATCAGGCGAAAGTTGCAGGAAAATTCTCTGCATCCTAAATAAGGTTGGTTAAAACATTGTCCTTTTTTAGCTCTGCGTTTAAACATATCCACAAATTTGGCGTCATTATCAGAAGCACCTGCTTTTTTCGTCAATGAAAAACTACCATGTAGTCGATAAGTAACATCTTTTAGAAACAAGCCCGCTCGCTGTTGCCTAGCTTCTTCAATGTACAGTGCTGGTAAAGCACCGCCTTTCATGGCCTTATTAATATTACCGACGGGTAAAACAGCACCCACTTCATTGCGTCGTATGTTTACCCATTTAATGGGTTTTAAGACTTCAATTTTATGAATATGCCACTCAATAGCTGGCTTCCATAATATTGCTTCAAATATCGCTCGTGCGGCAGAGGGGGTGATGACATCATAACTCACTCTTTCTACTTTCATTTCTGGTCGAGTAAAACAGGCAAAATCACCTGTCACTTCTATACAAAAACCCATATATCCTCCTAATTAATATACGCTATTTTCTGGTGTAACTAATGTATCTGGCGTATCAACACCCCATAATGGATGGTAATAACTGTCCAATAACACAAATAAACCACCCCTTGTATCAATGCAGCCTTTTGCATGAAACTCTTTAGCCTGATTTTCTGTTATTGTGACGGTATATCGTTGTAGTTTTTTATAGACCCATTTTTGTAAGGGGTCTGCTTCTAGCATCCCAATCCATGTTTCGACTGGACTTTTAGCTGAATTATTGGGTTTAAACGGTACTATAATTGAAACCCCATTATCATCAATTAATCTGAATTTTTCTGCTGCTGTTCTAAATTGAATAGCCAATGGCGCATCTGCACTTTGCTGAGCCTTTAATAGATCAAGAATGCCATGTTTATCTCTATCTCCTTTCGAATTCATTAACGAGAAATATCGTTCAAAGCTCTCTGGTGTTAACGGGTCATTTAGCTGTCCACTCGCTATCAATTCGGTGGTTATATCTTCACCTTGCCTTAAAAACCCTGGGGGTGCAGGTTGTTCTGGCTTAAATACGATAACTTTACCCAGCTTTAATTTTCCTTCCCGATTACAGCGACCGGCAGATTGAGCAATTGAGTCTAATCCTGCCAATGCACGATAGACCACATTAAAGTCCACATCCACACCTGCTTCAATAAGCTGGGTACTGACTACTCTTAATGGCCTTTTATCGCCTTCTCTTTTTGCTTTTAGGCGATATTTAATTTCTTCAATCACTTCCGTTCGGTGTTGTGCACACATATGAGCAGATAGGTGTAGATTGTTTCCATCCTCTGGTAATAGCTCAAAGAGGATTCTTGCCTGCCGCCTTGTATTGACAATAACCAAAACACAATCTTCTAATTTAATTTTTTCTGATAATTCTTGCCAGCTTAATCTTTCCTCATCAGCAGAAGGCATTTTTACTTCAACCCGTTTGAGCTGGGATGCTAGTTCTGTTGGGTTTGAGGTTATTTCACGAACATTTTTTAATCCTTTTAGCAGCATTTGACCAAACGTGTTTTTTGACTCTGATAACACAGGTTGAGTTGCAGTACAGAGCACCCACGTTACGCCAAAACAATCTGATAACTGTTGCATCATTTGTGTAATAGGTGCATGAAAATCACGGGGGATTTGCTGAGCTTCATCGAGAATAATAATACTGTTTACAATGTTATGTAGCTTTCGACAGCGGCTAGTGCGTGAGGCATGTAATGATTCAAATAGCTGAACATTGGTCGTAACAATTAAAGGTGCATCCCAGTTTTCAGAGGCTAACCGTGCCTTGCCGTTTTCTTTATCAGGGGCAACATCAAGACTACTGTGATGTTCAAGCACGGCATCTTCACCCACAAATTTTCTAAATACATCTGCATTTTGTTCAATGATGCTGGTGAATGGAATGGCATAGATGATTCTACTTTTATTATGTATTTCTGCATGTTTCAAAGCAAAAGCAAGACTGGATAATGTTTTACCGCCTCCTGTTGGTACTGTTAAGCTAAACAAACCAGGTGATAAAACGGCAGCTTCATAACATTCATTTAATATACTGTTACGAACATTACTTAGAAACGATTCATCGCTATTTTTCTGTAACTGTTTCATTGCACCCGAAAAACGAGTTTGTAATACCTTCAATGATACTGGGCTTACTCTTTTCGCCGCTTTTGCAGGCTGCATATAATATTCTGTATCAAGAAAATCGGCATCTACCAAGCAAGAAAACAGCATTCTCATCCATAACGATATTGCTTCAGCAGATTTTGCTGTTTCAGGTAATTTAGGGCATTTCCCCTGTAAAATATCAGCCGGTATATTTTCAGCTAAGGCCTCTTCATATTCACTAAGACCATCTTTAAGTCGAAATTCAAGACTACCTTTTCCGCCATGCCAGTCTGCCAATCCCGCATGATGTCCTGCAATAAGGTAAGCAATAATGTGTCCAAAAAATGGAGGGAAGGTTTGAACAGCATGTATGGCTCCAGCAGTCGAATGTGGTGCTCTTTTAGCATTTTCAATATGGGCATTTTCACATTCATAACCCGATTGCAGTCGAATATATTCTTGAAACCTATTTCGATACTTCCCTAGATCATGCCACTTACCCGCAATTTCAGCCCATTCGCTTCCAAGACCATTTGCCAATTTTTTTGCTAAAATAGAAGTATCAATTAAATGGTCGTATAACTCATGTGGCTTATCCCAGTTATCCGAACCTTCCAATAATTTAACATGTGCTACATATTCCTTTCTCATTTAAACAATCCCCTCCCAATAAACCTCAACTTCTATCCGCTCCCACGGGTTGTATGATGTTTGCAGTTTTTTAGTTTTAACGCTTAGGGTTTCGCCTCTGTCCATCATTTGCGCGATGGCGACATTATCGGCTCTGGGTAGGTAGCCTAATTTTTGATTTTGCCAGTAGATTGCGACGGCATTGCTGTCGTGTTGGTTGCTTTTTTCTCGTTTTAGGGTGA
>CAZXJK010000184.1:0-5950 GCA_964640895.1 uncultured Methylomonas sp. | reverse complement strand
CGCCTTAAGAAAGTTTTATTTTTTCACTTGAAAACCTGTCAAGTGTTTTCTTGCTTTTTTTAGGTGGCGGGTGGGTAGTTACAAAAATATAAAACTAATCTTTGTAAATTGAATGACGAATACATGACAAATAATGCTGTTATTGGTTTGTCCGTGTGCCAAATATAAGTTATTTTTGATTAAATAGCGTCTGGGCCTGCTTCTCCAGTTCGAATGCGTATTATCTGCTCAAGATTAGAGACAAAAATTTTTCCATCTCCAATTTTCCCTGTATTTGCTGCCTTTATGATTGTCTCAATCGCTTTCTCAACGGTACTTTCTGGTATGGCTATTTCTAGCTTAACTTTGGGCAGAAAATCAACAACATACTCTGCTCCTCGATACAACTCAGTATGTCCCTTCTGGCGACCAAATCCTTTAACCTCAGTAACGGTTACACCTGCAACACCGATTTCCGATAAAGCTTCTCTAACGTCATCTAATTTAAATGGTTTGATTATTGCTGTTATTAGTTTCATATTATTCTTTAATTTAGTTGCTGTTAAGGGATTTATTAAAGCTTTCTTGATCCGTTAATAGAGCTTTAATATCAGTATTTATATGCTATAAATCAGGTATTAGTACTACTCAGTAGAGTTTTTTTGGTCTTAAAAAAATTTAAAGAGTGTGTGGTTTTTGTTTAGTGGCGATGGGTGTTTCTATCATTAATTAACTAATCCTGCTTTAGTGCTAATTTATACAAAGTCGAATTGGCGTGCCACTAATATAACAAATCTTTTTTTTTACGCAAAAAAAACGGGCACAAATTGTGCCCGTTCTAATATTCACTTAACTAAATTCTTAAAAGACAGTAAGGAGCTTCTGATCAAGTCTAATTATTTTTAGCTTGCCAAAACTACCAATATTTTCCACGAAGATTGGTGCAATAAAATCACAATTCACTTCGTGGAAAATAGCGATAATTTTTTCTGTGCTAAATTCTAATCGACTTAATCAGAGATTTTTAATGGTATTAAGTCTTTTCTTCTTATTGTGTATTACCCTTTGCTACTATCAGTAAACTCTGGGTATGCTTCCATTCCACATTCAGAGTAATCAACACCATGATATTCATCTTCTTCACTAACTCGAATGCCCATAACTAGCTTAATAACAAACCAGGTTAGTAAGCTTGCGCAAAAAACAAACCCACCGATAGATGCAATACCTATTAATTGTGCGGTAAGAGAGGCTTCTGGGTTTGTAATGCAAACAGCCAGTAGTCCCCATATACCTACAACTCCATGAACGGATGTGGCGCCAACAGGGTCATCAAGTTTTAATTTATCAATTGTAACAATTGAAAGTACAACGATTACACCGCCAATAGCACCAATTATTGTTGCCCACATAGGGGTGGGAGTTAAGGGTTCTGCGGTAATGGCAACTAGACCCGCGAGTGCACCGTTTAAGGTCATTGATAAGTCTGCCTTGCCAAACATCATTTGTGCTGTTATCAAAGCTGCAACAACGCCACCAGCAGCAGCGGCGTTAGTATTGACAAAGACCATCGCTACGGCATTTGCTTCGCCAATATCAGAAATTTTTAGCTCTGAACCACCGTTAAAACCAAACCATCCTAACCATAAAATGAAAGTTCCTAGGGTAGCCAAGGGCATATTACAGCCTGGAATTGGATGGATTTCACCATTTTCACCATATTTTCCCTTACGAGCACCTAGCAATAGTACGCCTGCTGCAGCAGCTGTTGCGCCACATAAATGTACTACTCCAGAGCCAGCAAAATCTAAGAACCCTAGTTCATCTAAAAAGCCACCGCCCCACTTCCAGTAACCTTGTAATGGATAAATAAAACCAGTCATTACTACAGCAAAGGCTAAAAATGCCCATAACTTCATGCGTTCAGCAACTGCGCCTGATACGATAGACATGGCTGTTGCAACAAAAACCACCTGAAAGAAAAAATCAGATAGGCTGGAGTAATAAGTTTCACCTTTGCTTGCTAGTACGGCTTCGGCTGTATGATCTTCACCTAGTAAAAAGCTAATGCCTGGCCAAACGCTGTTAACTGCTTCACTTGGGTACATGATGTTATACCCACATAGCATGTACATAATGCAAGCAATTGCAAATAAAGCGATATTTTTAGTTAAAATTTCTGTTGTATTTTTGGCGCGAACTAATCCTGCTTCCAGCATGGCAAAGCCTGCTGCCATCCACATGACTAATGCTCCACTCATTAAAAAGTAGAATGTATCGAGCGCATAGCTTAACTCAGCTAATTTATTTAAAGCTTCCACTTTGTCACCTCTCTATTTATTGTTTTTATTATAATGCTTCATCACCAGTTTCACCGGTTCGAATACGTACAACTTGCTCCAGATTGGTGACAAATATCTTACCGTCACCTATTTTTCCTGTGTTGGCTGCCGTGGTGATTGATTCAACTGCTTGGGGAGCCAGTTCATCACTAACAGCAGCTTCAATTTTTGCTTTTGGTAAAAAATCTACGACATATTCAGCTCCGCGATAAAGCTCAGTATGCCCTTTTTGACGACCAAACCCTTTTACTTCGGTAACGGTGATGCCTGAAACGCCTATCTCGGGAAGTGCTTCGCGCACATCATCTAATTTGAACGGTTTAACAACTGCGGTTATTAACTTCATAAAGACCCTCTTTGCAATGATAAATAAACATATGCCAATAGCAAGCATTTAATATGCCAATCTAAACCAATAAATGTTGACACTCAGTTTATATAGAGGAATACCTTATATCCCAAAATATTCGCACTAAAACAAATACTACTTATATTTACAGGAACAACAACTATAATTTAAATATACATTTGATTTATATGCTGTAATTAATAACTACCATTTTCTATCAAATAATACTTAATAAATATGCAGGAATATTTCTTTAAACCTAAAACATGAAGGCAGTTGATCAAAAAAGGTGCACTGTAGTATGGCGATACGCACCAAAAAAGCGCAGCACCGCACCATTGTTGCCCAGTAGCAACATAAGTTGTGTGGGGCATACATATGAGATCCTATGAAAATCAGTGGTTTAGTATATTGGCATAAAACATGCTTTTATTAAAATCACTTACTTTTTAGGAGGATCTAAATGAAAAAAAGCTTTATTGTGGCTCCATTTATCGGAAGCGCTTTACTGGCTGCAAGTCTTAACTTGCACGCCGAAGGCCTAATTGAATCGGTAACAGGAACAAATATTAACGAGTCTAGCGCTTTAAAAAATCTTGGAATTGAAGTAGGCGGCTGGGCTTCTGCGGGTATTACCTATGCATCGCATAATGGCGACCATAACTCTAATGCACCCATTTCATTCAATGACCGTATTAATGAGTTTCAATTAAACCAGGTCAACCTGTTTATCGAACGTGCCGTTAACACTGAAGGTAGCGGTTGGGATATAGGAGGTCGTGTTGATTTTATGTTTGGTACCGATGCAAACAAAACTCAGGCAGCTGGCCTGGACAATCAGATTCTTGGCTCAACAGATAACAAGGCATTTAGCCACTATGACGTTGCATTCCCACAGGCTTACGCAGAAATATTTGCTCCAATCGGTAACGGTCTAACAGCAAAAGTAGGGCATTTTTACACCAATATCGGTTACGAAGTGGTCACTTCACCCGATAACTTCTTCTATTCTCATGCATACACCATGTTGTATGCTGAGCCTTTTACCCATAGTGGCGCCTTACTTACTTATCAAGTAAACGACAATATATCCGTAACAGGTGGAGCAGTGACTGGCTGGGATAATTTTGATAAAAACGGAGGGGACTGGAGCTTCTTGGGTGGTGCAAGCTGGACTAGTGATGATGAAAAAACCGGTTTAGCTGTATCGATTATCACAGGTGAAAATGGTGATGATTCGGTTGACCAAAATACAACTATGTATAGCGTTGTTTTATCTCACGACTTTGCTGATAACCTCCACTATGTCTTGCAACATGATTTTGGTGTCACTGAAGATGGCGCCGGCCCAGGTGATGACTCAGACTGGTATGGAGTTAATCAATATCTAACGATGGACTTAACTGATGATTTAGCTGCAGGTCTACGTGCAGAATGGTTTAGCGACAGTGATGGAAGAATTTCTGACATAGGCGCTAATTACTACGCCGTTTCATTCGGTCTAAACTACTCACCCATGTCATGGTTGAAATTTCGCCCTGAAGTTCGTTATGACTGGGTTGATTCAAACGGTGCTGGCGGCGTATTTGATGGAACCAATGAAACTGACCAAATTGCTGTCGCTATGGACATGGTTGTTACGTTCTAAAACAACCATTTCTTAAAACTACAGTTTAATTTCTATAACACAATATCTTTGTTCAGCCAGAACATAGATATATTTAGAAACAAGACAACTTAATTTCGACAGCTGTATTTACAGCAACTGCTTCGCCTGAAAAAAACAGGCTAATCAGCACAAACTCAAAGATTAAAGCAGCTGTCGAGATTGTCATTATTAACAAGAAACAGGTCGTTCCCTCCTTCTTTTTTACCAGCCGCAACACCCGAAAATAGGTATAAATATACTTAACAAACTATTCTCAGCCGCCTTTATATAGCACTTAATAGCAATTAATGGTATCTTTATACTCGCTTAATTTTAAGCCTGAAATAAGAATAACTCTTTAGGAGAACACAAGTAATGTCAGTAGATAACGTACTAAAAATGATAAAAGAAAACGATGTCAAATTTGTTGACTTTCGTTTTTGTGATACCCGCGGAAAAGAGCAACATGTTACTTTCCCTGCCCATACAATCGACGAAGATACTTTTGAAGAAGGCAATATGTTTGATGGCTCTTCAGTTGCAGGGTGGAAAGGAATTAATGAGTCCGATATGATTTTAATGCCTGATCCATCAACTGCGGTTTTAGATCCATTTTTTGACGACACCACTTTAATTTTACGTTGCGACATTATTGAACCTAATGATATGCAAGGCTATGAGCGTGATCCTCGTTCAATAGCAAAAAGAGCAGAAGTTTATATGCAATCAACTGGAATTGCTGATACTGCTTTTTTTGGCCCAGAAAATGAGTTTTTTGTCTTTGATGATGTTCGCTGGAATGCTGACATGGGAAGCTGTGGCTATAAAATTGATTCTGAAGAAGCAGGCTGGAACTCAGAAAAAGCATACGAAGATGGTAATATCGGTCACCGTCCTGGCGTAAAAGGCGGTTACTTCCCTGTTCCTCCGGTTGATTCTTTACAAGATATGCGCTCAGCGATGTGCCTAGTATTAGAAGAAATGGGGCAAGAGACAGAGGTACATCACCATGAGGTTGCAACCGCTGGACAGTGTGAAATTGGCACAAAATTTAATACTTTAGTTAAAAAATCAGATGAAGTATTAGAATTAAAATATATTGTAGCGAATATTGCTCACGCTTACGGAAAAACAGCGACATTTATGCCTAAACCACTAGTTGGTGATAATGGTAATGGAATGCATGTACATCAATCTTTATTTAAAGGTGGAGAGAATCTTTTCTCAGGTGACTTGTATGGTGGTTTGTCAGAAACAGCATTGTTCTATATTGGCGGTATTATCAAGCATGCTAAAGCACTTAATGCTTTCGCTAACGCTTCAACTAACAGTTATAAGCGTTTAGTACCGGGGTTTGAAGCACCTGTTATGTTGGCTTATTCTGCACGTAACCGTTCAGCATCAATCCGTATTCCTTTTGTAAATAACCCAAAAGGTCGTCGTATTGAGCTTCGCTTTGGTGATTCTACTGCAAACCCATACTTATGTTTTGCTGCTATGTTAATGGCCGGCTTAGATGGAATCGAAAATAAAATCCATCCGGGCGATGCTATGGATAAAGATTTGTATGACTTGCCTCCAGAAGAAGAAAAAGCAATTCCACAAGTTGCTGTTTCTTTTGATGAAGCATTA
>CAZXJK010000183.1:0-5968 GCA_964640895.1 uncultured Methylomonas sp. | reverse complement strand
GATTTTCAGTCCTCTGCTCTACCGACTGAGCTACCTGGGCTTGCTAAAGAAACGCCATTATTCCAGCTATTCATTTTGCCGTCAACTTTTTTTATGATCTTTCGAGGGTTATTTTATAATTTATTGAAATATTAGGTTTTTTATTTTAAATCTAACTTAAAAATATGGCGATAAGGGGTGATTTAAATAGGGGCGTAATGAATGTTAGGGTGTTTACATATATTGATTTGGTAATTCTCAGATTGAAGTACGATATTATCTGACTAAGTGAGGTTAGGCACTTGGAAATAAATAAGCATCCAATATTTGGGCAGGATTTTTGTTTGTCATCAGTGCTGTAGCAATAGGCGCATAGCAGGCTACGTAACTGTTGCTACAGTACTGATGACGGACAAAAAAACTAGTAAATATGGATGATGTGTGTTTCCAGGTGCCTTAAGTGGTGATTATTTTTAGGGGTGGTCTGGGTGGTTTGTTTTATCTGTTTAGTGCGAATCAATTCAAGCTAGTTGATACATGATTTATTTCATAACCGTTGTTACATCAGGTTGTACATATTATTCAGGCAATATAAAAATTCAATTTTTTATATTTATAGTACAATTGATGGATTTTTTATTGTTTAGAGTTTGGGCATTATGTCAGATACCAAAAAGGTTGTTTTAGCTTATTCAGGCGGGTTGGATACTTCAGTTATTTTAAAGTGGCTGCAAGATGAGTATGCTTGTGAAGTGGTTACGTTTACGGCGGATTTAGGGCAGGGTGAAGAGGTTGAGCCAGCTCGGGAAAAGGCGAAGTCTTTAGGTATCAAAGAGATTTATATTGATGACTTGCGTGAAGAGTTTGTACGCGATTATGTTTTTCCTATGTTTCGTGCCAATACTATCTATGAAGGTGAGTATTTGCTGGGAACTTCTATTGCGCGTCCATTAATTTCCAAACGTTTGATTGAAATTGCTAATGAGGTGGGTGCTGATTCGATTTCGCATGGTGCTACTGGTAAAGGTAATGATCAGGTGCGGTTTGAGTTAGGCGCTTATGCATTACGTCCTGATATTAAAGTGATTGCACCTTGGCGTGAGTGGGATTTGAATTCTAGACAGAAGTTGTTGGCTTATGCTGAAGCGCATGGAATTCCTATTGAAATGAAAAAGGGTAAAGTGTCGCCTTATTCTATGGATGCTAATTTATTGCATATTTCTTATGAAGGCGGCATTTTAGAAGATCCTTGGGCGGAGCCTGAAGACGATATGTGGCGTTGGAGTGTCTCACCTGAAAATGCACCTGATACGGCAACGTATATGGAGTTAACGTATGTTAAAGGTGATATTTCTGAAATTGATGGGGTGCCGCATTCGCCTGCGGAAGTGTTGGCTAAATTGAATAAAATGGGTGGTGATAACGGTATCGGTCGTTTGGATATTGTTGAAAATCGCTATGTAGGTATGAAGTCACGTGGTTGTTATGAAACGCCAGGTGGTACCATTATGATGCGTGCACATCGGGCGGTTGAGTCTTTGACGCTAGACCGTGAGGTGGCGCATTTAAAGGATGAGTTAATGCCGCGTTATGCTACCTTAATATATAATGGGTATTGGTGGAGTCCTGAGCGTGAGATGTTACAGACCATGATTGATCAATCACAATTGACCGTGAATGGTAAAGTACGTTTGAAGTTATACAAAGGTAATGTGGATGTAGTAGGGCGTATTTCCGAGACTGATAGCTTATTTGATGAAGCCATTGCGACCTTTGAGGATGATGGTGGAGCTTATAATCAGAAGGATGCTGAAGGATTTATTAAGCTGAATGCTTTAAGAATGCGCATTGCCGCCAATCGTTTAAAATAGATTCTAAAAAATCCTACTTACTTTTAAAGTGAGTGGGATTTTTTTTACCAAACTTGTATAATGTCTTTTGCGATTTCTTTTTAGGGGAAAAGGATAAATGAGCAATTTACGCAAAAAAAATGATAAAAATAAAACAGTGCGTAATGTAGCCGTCATAAATTCAGTAACACAATTGAGTGTATTGAAAATGAATCGGCTGGTATTGGCTGTTATTGTCAGTTTAATGACAGCAGTCATTGTAATGGGTATGTTATTGGTGCCTGATAGTAAAATTACTAATAAATTAGCACAAGCACAGGCACCTGTTGAATTATATGATGTACAAATGAACCCAGTGTTATCGGCAGAAGTTGATGCTTTAAAGTCACAGTTGGTCGGCTTGGTGAGTGGCTCCATAGAAGGCAAGTTGAAGGTTTTGGAGGATAGTTTGCGTACGGGAACTATTACCGATACAGGCTTGGATACTATTTATGCTTTAAGGGAAGATTTGGTGGTGTTAAAAACCTACTCTGAGACTGGTGCAGGGCGGATGATTGCGCAAAAGTATTTGCCTAAATCTGTTGTTAAACTGGATGCAGTTGCCTTAGCTGAAGAAGTTTCTCAGTTGAGAAGTATGATTAATTTCTTGGTTACGTCTTGTGGCTTGATGTTTGCCGCTGTTGCGGGCGTTTGGGTGCGTAAACAGTATGCATTAACGAGTGATATGCCTACAGAGCAGCAGAAAATTTTGTAGTGATAGTCGGTGGTTTTAGGCACTTGGAAATAAATAAGCATCCAATATTTAGGCAGGTTTTTTGTTTGTCATTAGTGCTGTAGCAATAGGCGCATAGCAGGCTACGTAACGATTGCTACAGTACTGATGACGGACAAAAAAACCAGTAAAAATGGATGATGTGTGTTTCCAGGTGCCTTATTAGGCTATAAAAAAGCCGTTCCGATTAATAAGTCGGAACGGCTTTTTTATAGCAGTATTAAACTAAATCGTACTTAGTCTTTTTCAGATAGGTATCGGTATACAGCAGCAATTGCTTCATCTTCAGAGTAACCCGCTTTTTTCACAGGTTTAATAGCCATAATCGCATCCATTGCTTTAGGCATACCGTTTTTACCTTCTTTTAAAGTAGTTGCAAAGCTATCTTTTGATAGTTCACCACCTTTAATTAAAACTTCTAATTGTGGGTTAGAAGAAATGTCATGACAAGCACCACAGCCACGGCCAAAAGCGCGATCGTAGATTTTTTTACCCACTTTCATTTCTAGGTCAGCAGAAGCTTGTGCACTTAAACCTAATAGAGCAACTGTTGAAACAGCTAATAATAATTTTTTCATTTTGAACTCTTCCTCTTTGTAATGATAAAACAACCATGATTATTTGTGTATCAACGCGAGTAATCATGGCCTGAAAAAAACTAAACTTGTAGATGATAGATAATTTGCACGCACTTTTCAATTGATTTATGTAAATATGGGGTTATTTCCTCCAGAGTTGCAGGTAACCATTGGAGGCAATGCTGTATATTTTGCGGTCATTTTCAGCAAAGTGCAGTGCTAGTATGGTGGCTGCAGAAGGCGACCATTTGCGGGTTTTCTTAGGTCGCCAGTATTTTAATATTTTACCGGTTTTAATGTTCCAAAGGTCGATGCGCTGGGCGACACGGCCAGTGACTAAGTATTTGCTATTCGCAGAGAAGGTGACGGTGGAAAGTGTGATTAGGTCAGGTGCTAGTTGTTTATATAACTTGCCTGTTTGCGTTTTCCATAAACGAATAGTGCCTAGACCTTCATTAGTTAATGCGTATTTATCATCAGGAGAAATAAGAGTACTTGCTAGTTTACTGCGGTGCTCCCAGCTATATTGCATTGCGCCTGTGCTTAAGTCCCATAATTTAGCAGTTTCATCAGTTGAGCCTGTCAGGGCTAATAGGCTGCTAGCAGAAATGTCCACATGGGTTACGGCACTCTCATGCGGCAATTCATATAAGGTTTTACCTCGGACTAATGAGTAGTAGATGGCTTTTTCTGGCAAGCCGATTAGTGCAAATTTGCCATTGGCGGATAAGGCGACTGAATGAATATTGGGTAGATACCAGACATTCATCAGTACACCATCAGAAATACGCCACCATGCCAGTGAGTCTTTTTCGGCGGTTAAGGCATATTGTTCATCATCAGAAATGGCTGAATATAAAATACCTTCTTTTTCATCAGTGTGCTGCCAGTTGTGCATTAAGCGTTTAGGTTTTAACTGCCATAATTGGGCGCTACCTTGCACATTGCCCGTTAGGGCGTAGTGCTCCGACAAACTGGCCGAAAATAAGCCCTCTGGGGATAGTTCGTAGGTTCTTTTGGCTTTAGGGGTGTTGTCGCAAGCAGTTAAGCCGAAAGTGATGAGCAGGGCAAGGAGGAGAGTTTTCATGTCTATTATTTTACCTGGCATCTGGCATCTTTTTCGGGTTGAAACCATTTTAAAGAATCGTGTAAGGAAACCACGCTGCCAATAATAATTAAAGTAGGCGGCTGAATATCTTCATGTTTAATTTTTTCTGCCATATTGGCGAGCGTACCAATAATAACGCGTTGTGACTGACTGGTGCCTTGTTGAATTAAGGCAATAGGGAGTTCAGGGGAGGCACCGTATTGAATCATTGACTGGCAAATTTTATCCAGACCCACTAGCCCCATATATATAACAATGGTTTGGTTGGGGGTGACTAATTGCTGCCAATTGAGATTGATAGAGCCGTCCTTTAAATGGCCGGTAATAAAGGTGCAAGATTGCGCATGGTCTCTATGGGTGAGTGGAATGCCTGCATAAGTGGCACAGCCTGAAGCTGCTGTGATGCCTGGTACAACTTGAAAGTTAATATTCTCTTGCACTAGGGTTTCAATTTCTTCGCCGCCCCGCCCGAAAATAAAGGGGTCGCCCCCTTTTAAGCGTACCACGCGTTTACCTGCTTTGGCGAGGCGGGCTAATAATTCGTTGATTGATTCTTGGGCTAGGCTGTGATTATTGCGTTGTTTGCCTACGTAAATTTTTTCAGCATCACGACGTGCTAAATCCAATATTTCCTTAGAAACCAAGCGATCGTAGACTACTACATCTGCTTGTTGCATTAAACGTAATGCACGGAAAGTGAGCAAATCCGGATCGCCAGGGCCTGCGCCAACTAAGTAGACTTCGCCTGTAGTATCAATCGTTTTGGCAGTATTTTGAATGGCAGCTTGCAGTTGCGTTTCTGCTTCTGCTTCTTTGCCAGAAAAGAACAATTCAGCAATAGATCCTTGGAGTACTTTTTCCCAGAAAATACGTCGTTGTGCAGGTGGATTGATATTTTCTTTTACTGTGGTGCGATATTTTTCTGCCAATTGCGCCAATCGGCCAAAGGCTGGCGGGATGAGACTCTCCAATTTTGTGCGCAATAGGCGCGCTAATACGGGCGAGGTGCCGCCTGAAGACACGGCTGCAATGACGGGTGAGCGATCAATGATTGCAGGGACGATAAAACTGCATAGGCTCGGGTTGTCTACTACATTGACAGGAATATTTTTGCTATCGGCCGTTTGGGCTACCAATGCATTAATATCAGCTTGATTAGTTGCTGAGATAATAAGGCGCTGCTGAGATACGTCTGCTGCTGTAAAGTCTCTTTTTATAATATTAATTGAAGCATTATGATTGGCTAGGGAGCTGACACTGGAACTTATTGCAGGGGCGATAACGGTAATATTGGCACCTGCTTTAGCGAGTAGCTCAATTTTTCGGGCAGCGATTTCACCAGCACCAACAACGAGACAGTTTTTATTTTTTAAATCGATAAAGAGGGGGAAATATTCCATCAGAGCTTTGCTTACCATTCGCAGATTGTATTTGAAGTGCTATTATATGCGCTCCTTACCCGTGTGCTTAAGAAAATTTATAAAATTAGAATGATTGAATTTGATATAGAGGTAGATGCTATTGGATTGCATTGCCCATTGCCATTATTGCGTTTAAAAAAAGCGCTCAAAGATATGCAGTCAGGAGAGGTAGTGCGTGTTACGGCAACTGATCCTGCGGCACATTTGGATTTTGGTGTTTATGCTGAACAGACGGGGAATGAAATTATTGAATACTTGCG
>CAZXJK010000182.1:0-5995 GCA_964640895.1 uncultured Methylomonas sp. | reverse complement strand
TAAACAAATAATTTTGATCTTGCCTATCTAGATGAATACTTATAGCCCAGTGCCAGAGTATGAGCAACAATAATAAAAATGTTGTCAATGTTTTCATGTTTTTATACCTAAGATATATTTTCTACAAGGTATTTACCTTGTGTACTTGTTGGTTTATCAGTAAGTAGCACTATTTTTATGTGTTTAAAATAGTGCTGGTAAATTTTTGATGGAATCAATAATTTGTGTGGCTTTCGAGTTAGTTTCATCAACAGGATGCCCTGATCGGACTAAAATATTTTGTCGAATTCCTGCATTAATGCCTGCTTGAATGTCACCTTCTTTATCTCCCACTAAAATAGAATGATCTAGGTCTAATTTAAATGCTTGTTGTGCGTCTAAAAGCATGCCAGAGTTGGGCTTACGGCAGGGGCACTCTCCCGTAAAATTTGGGTGATGAGGACAGTGATAGACTTGGGAAATTAAAATATTTTTTTGCGTAAATTGCTTAAGCATCCAGTGTGTTAAGTTGGCAAAATCATTTTCTGTATATTTACCACGCGCAATACCCGCCTGATTGGTAATAATGACGATTAGATAGCCTTGATCTTGAAAATATTGACAAGTATCAAACACGCCATCAATAAATTCAAAATCTACAACTTTATAAAGATACTCTTTCTCTATATTGATAACACCATCACGATCTAAAAATAATGCTTTATTCATAAATGTTGTGCTAATTCGGTCTGTGCTCTTTGGTAATCTTCAGGTATACCAATATCAATAAAGTAATTATCAAAAATACGGGCATAAATATTTAAGTCGCTAATATTATCTTGCATAAATTCTTCAAAAGAAAATTGCTGGGGTAATTTAAAAGCTGCAAAAATATTTTTATTGAGCAGATAGATGCCACCATTAATATTGCCTGCTGCGACAAATTCTTTTTCTTTAAAATCGGTGACTTTACCATTAGCATCAATGGCAACACTGCCATAACGATCAAATTCTTGCATAGATTTTAAGGACAGTGTCAGATCGGAATGATGTTTGGTATGGCTTGTTAACAGACTTTTTAGCTCTACATTGAAAAAAGTGTCACCGTTAATGACAAAGACATGTTCTGTTTTTAAACTAGGCCACGCTTTTAATATTGCCCCGCCTGTGCCTAAAGGTTCATTTTCAACAACATAATCTAGCACCATGCCGGCAAATGAGTGATTAAAGTAATCTTTAATCACTTCATGTTTATAGCCAACAGATAAAATAACCCGAGTGATGCCATTTTTTTGTAAATACCAAAGGATGTGCTCTAAAAATGGTTTACCTTGCACCTCTGCCATGGGTTTAGGCACATCAGATACCACGGATTGAAGGCGAGTACCAAAACCACCGGCAAGAACAATAGCTTCCATTTAGAATCCCTTACCGAATAAAGACTCTTCAACCACTGAACAGATGATATGGCCAATCAATATATGACTTTCTTGCACTCGAGGAGTAGAGGCTGATGGTATTTTGATACAATAATCACACAGTTCTGCCATCTTGCCGCCTGTGTCGCCTGTCAAGCCTACGCTGATAATACCTTTTTCTTTGCATTCTTTTAAGGCTGCAATAATATTCTTGGAATTGCCGCTAGTAGAAATGCCGATAAACATATCGCCGGTATTCCCATTTGCTTGAATTTGGCGCGAAAATAATCTCTCATAACCATAATCATTAGCAATGGAGGTTAGGATGGATGTGTCGGTAGTTAACGCTTGCGAGGCTAATCCTGGGCGGTCGAAGTAAAACCGGCTCACAAATTCGCCGGCAATATGTTGGGCATCGGCGGCACTGCCACCATTGCCGGCAATAAGGGTTTTATTACCATTTTTATAAATATCGACTGCTTTTTGTGCCACTTCCATAATTAAATCGACTAAAACGCTATCATTGAGTATTTTTTGCTTTACTTGATAGGAATCGGTAATTTGTTGAGTGATAAATTGATGCATCATATGATTTTCCAGCCTCGGGTACCGTCTTTAGTGAAATGAATATTAATAACGTAGCCTGCTTCTTTATTTAAGGCATTAACGAGGTGTACTTTTTTAATAGGATCGACGATAAAAAACATAAAGCCGCCGCCGCCAGCACCACTTAATTTGCCTGAGTAAGCACCATTAGCGATTGCCAAGTCGTAAATGCCATCAATTTGAGAGTTAGTGATAGAGGAAGCCATTTTCTTCTTGGATTCCCATGACTGATTTAATACTTTAGCTAATTCAGGAATATTGCCTCTGAGGACAGCTTCTTTCATGGCTAAAGCATCTTGCTTTGCTTTGTGCATTGCATTTAAAGCTTGGGTATTGCGGGAAATAGTATTTGCTTTTTCCTCTTCAATGATAGATGCTTGGCGCGTGATCCCAGTAAAGTATAAAACACTAGAGGCTTCTAGTTCATCAATAATCCAATTTTTTATTCTTAGCGGGTTAACAATAACTCGTTTGTCATCATAAAATTCCATAAAGTTAAAGCCGCCAAAGGTGGCTGCATATTGGTCTTGTGCGCCACCGATAATGCCCACATCTTCACGTTCTATATCAAAAGCTAAGCGGGCAATATCATATTCACCAAACGGTAAATTGAGCCATTCAACATAAGCTTTAATCATGGCAACAACTAAGGTAGAAGAAGAGCCTAATCCACTACCCGCAGGTGCATCTGAATAAGTAGTCATTTTTAATGATAAGGGTTGATTATCATTAAATTCCTGCACTATTTTATTATAGACACCCTTATGTAAATCTAGGTTTCCATCAATTTCTAGTTTTGTTTGTGCTGTACAATTAAAGCTTTCACCTCGATCAGCTGTCGCAAAGTGGATGCTATTATCTGTGGTGACTTCCAGTGTGCAATAGGCGTACATATCAATTGTTGCATTTAAAACATAGCCACCATATTGGTCACAATATGGGCTGAGGTCGGTACCGCCTCCAGCCAAGCCTAAGCGTAAGGGTGCTTTAGTTCGAATAATCATATCTAGTGTTATTCCATTGGTTTTAAGATAAGTTGTAATATTTTAAACTAATTTCAGTAAAAAATTAATCCCCGAATACTTGGCAAATCGGTCAAATTGCAGCAGTAACTTGACCCTAGCTAACATAATTTTACTGCGTAGTCGTTTGGAGCTAACCATAAATTCTGAAGTAACCCCGCGTTTATGGTCTTTCATTATTTTGGCTAACTGTTCGGCGGAAATAAAGCGTACATCGGGCAAATCAGTACTGATTAATTGCAGCAGCTTATCCAGCTCTTGCAGTGATATTCTGTTGTCTGCTGCGCTATTAATAAAATTAAAGCGGTGCATTTCTAATAATGCAGGGCGACCACACTGTATTTTAGCAGAAATTCGTTGTAATGCTGTGTCGGCTTTATGCCCGATACTGGGTTCAAAATAATCATTTCTAACCAGAAATAATAAGCCCTCACTTTCTTGACCGTTCAAAAAAAGTCTACCATTAGGTTTAGGCTGACGGTTATGATCACGGCCAACACATTGCCTGCCAGGGGTAATCATTGTTTCTATGCCTCGTACGGCATAAGCTTGTTCAACAACATCAGTCCAAACAAAAGTAGGGGGAACCACTGTCTTTGGTGGTTGCCCAAAAATATTTGTATAGAGGGAACGCTCCTCATCAATGGCAGCGTCAATATCTTCTTTACTATGCTCTGTAGAGGGGATATGGCTGCTATCTACCCAACGGCTTTGTAATTCAGAAGGTAAGTCCTCAGTTTGCAAGTTCTTATTATTAAAAAGCCATTGATGTACTTGTGCATTGTCATAGGCGCTTTGCATCAGGGATGCAGGCCAGAAATGTTCCATTCCATGTAAGTGTACCGATAAAGTTCCGAGGTCTACACCTTTTTGTATGACCTCTAGCAGTTTAATGTATCTGGGATCTTCTAGGGTTCTTTTGTGGTAAGTTTGGTCAGTACTGGCTTTAATTTTATCGACATCAGGCTCGGCTAAGATAATACCCAATGTCATAACGGGATGTTGGCCTGTACTGTCACTATATTGGCTTAATAGCTCATGGATTTGTATTAATGCTGTCTGTTGATTTAATGGGCCTGTACCCCAGTCATCACTTTCAAAAATGACCACAGGATACTTCAGCATAGGTTCCTGTAAAAGTTTTTTTATGTCGTCGGTATGACGAAGAAACAAGGTAAGCAACCAAAATAGAAGCCATATTCCTATGATTGGTATGGCATTTAAGATTATTTCGGTAGTCATTTTCTTATTGTTTTTTTACAAGGTGCGCACGTATTTGCTTAATACGGCGAATGTGAGTGAAATTATTAAGCACGCGTGCTCGTGCTTTATCGCCCATTTCTTGTGCTTTTTCAGGGTTGCGTAATAGAAAAGAGATTCCTTTAGTAATTTCCAGAATACTTTCGCCTTCAACTCGTAAGCCAGTTTCCCCGTCAACAACAGCAGACCCAGTACCGCCAGCAAGGCCAGAAATAGCGGGTTTACCGCTAGATGCAGCTTCTAGAAAGACTAAGCCAAACCCCTCGTTATCACCATTAATATCACGATTAGGCATGGCAAATAAATCACAACTATTATACCAGCGCGGTAAATCCTCATAGCTGACATGACCTAGAAAATGTACGCGATCTGTAACATTGAGTTCTTGGGCTAGTTGTTGTAATGCCTCTTGTTCTTCACCTGTACCAATTAACGCATAAGCAACATCCAAGCCTTGCTCAATAAGTAGAGGGAGAGTACGAATGGTATTATCAAACCCTTTTCTTTGCATTAAACGTCCAACTGATAAGATCAGCTTCTTATCATTACTGATACCAAAGGCATCTCTTACATTATGCTTATCTATCGCAGGAAAAAATCTTGTTTCATCGACAGTTGGCAGGGTAATAACGATGCGTTCAGCGGCGACACCAATTAAATTAATCAATGTATCGCGGGTATCCTCACTATTGGCAAGTATCCAGTTTGCATGTTGTAAGGTAAAGCACATAGCTTGAAACTTTTTACCACGCCCCCAGCCTGTTAACTCTTCACCATGGGCATAAATGAGTACATTACGTCTGGTTAATTTGCCAATCAATAATGCAATGAAACCTTCAGGTAAAGCGCGGCCTGCAAAAATAGCGGTGACACGTTTACTGAGAGTTAACCATAATGATTTTTGGAATAAGTTAAGGTACATAAGTAATGACTCAGGCCTTACCCAAGCACATCTCTTAAGTGATAGTCGATAGACACTATTCGGGTGCTCAAGATCAAATTCTTTGGCACCAGGAACATCAGCAGTAACAATATGTACGTCTTTGCCCCCAAGTCTACGAAAATCATCGTCAAAAGAAACGGCTGTTCCACCTTTTGTAGGCAAGAATAGCTCAGTAATCATTAATAAAGGTTGTGTCATGGTATTAAAAGCAATTTTATTTATGTCTGGGTAAAGTGCCAATAGATGGATCATGCTATAAAGGCAAACAAAGTATAACCTAAAACTAACAATTTCATATTTGAAAAGTAAAAATCTATGAGCAGAGTACCTGAAGGCTACTGGTGCATCAGATGGTGCTGGCTATGCATTGTCGCATGATTAGCATGGTCATTCAGTTATGCATCAAACCATTGGTGGATGGCGACAATAAGTTTTGGGTTTTGCGTACTATAAGTAATTTCAGCGCCATTTGGAAGATCTTGGTATTGGATAGCAATATCTCCCTTTTGGGTATTGCGCAAAGCTTCTAGCCCAGGCATATCTTTGCCATGTATTTTTTCTGGGTCAGAAAAATCAGCCTGCTTAAAATCAGTAACAATTTTAAGCAGGTGTTCGCGAATAAGCTTTATTTGGCGACTATCTGTTGGATCCTTGGCAATGACTTGCTGTAAGCCACCTGTTTTAATTTTAGAAAAAATATGCAAAGTTCTATCTAAGGGATCTTAAACAAATGATCCTACCCAATATTATGATTTAGGTATACTAAG
>CAZXJK010000181.1:0-6030 GCA_964640895.1 uncultured Methylomonas sp. | reverse complement strand
ATTTGCATTGCAAGGCCCCGCTGCTAAAGAGGTTATGCAACAGTTGTGCGCCAGTGCTTGTCAGTTATCATTTATGCAAGCTATTGAGACTGATATACAAGGCATGGCTTGTACCATTAGTCGCAGTGGTTACTGTGGTGAAGATGGTTTTGAAATCTCGCTGGCAGACACAAATGCGCCACAACTCGCTGAATTATTGTTGTCTTTTCCACAAGTGAAACCAATTGGTTTAGGTGCTCGCGATACCTTACGCCTGGAAGCAGGACTTAGTTTGTATGGGCATGAATTGAGCGTCGATATTAGCCCGGTTGAAGCGGGTTTACGTTGGTTAATTGCAAAAAATAAACAGGGTTATCCAGGTGCTGTGCAAATTCAGCAGCAATTAGACGATGGCCCAACACGCAAACGAGTTGGTTTGTTAGTGAGTGGGAAAATACCCGTACGCGCAGAGACTAAAGTTTATACTGTCAACGATGAGTTGGTTGGGACCATTACCAGTGGTAGTTATGCGCCTACGCTGGGGCAGTCGATTGCATTAGCACTTATTAAATCATCCTGTGCTGACACTGCCTTGTGCGCGAGTATTCGTAATAAAAAAATCACTTTGCAGGTGGCTACTTTACCGTTTGTAGCACATAGATATTATCGTTCCTAAGTATTTTATGGTGTTCAATATTCATAGGTAAAAACTCATAAATGACAGGGGGGTGCAGTCTCTTTAGTCTGCTGATAGTAGAATAATTAAATTGTCCAGTGTTAAATGGATAGCCAAAATAATCACTTAGAAGTAAATTTAATGACACGGTCCTTTCATCAACCAAAATGCTTTAATGCAAGTTCACTGGCTGCAGGGTAGTTCATTTTTCCTGTCGCTAAAACGGGTAATTTTTCAACATTAATAAATTTTTTCGGTAGGGTAAGGCTTGGCACGCCTTTGGCTTGCTTAATGATTTCTCTGCTGGTTACGCTGGCGAGAGTAGTGATCAAGATGAGCTGTTCGCCTTTTTTCTCATCAGGAATGCTGACAATAACATGTTGGTTATCAGGCCAAATATCACTAATGATTTGTTCACTGGCAGTTAAGGAAATCATTTCCCCGCTAATTTTTGCAAAGCGTTTACTACGGCCACGAATGGAGACATATTGTTCGGAATCTACATGGACTATATCGCCAGTGTCATACCAACCTTCGCCATAAATTGAGTGTGGCGGTACCAGTTTGCCAGGGTTATCAGCAAGTAGGTATCCTGACATAATATTGGGGCCATAAAGGTGTAGTTTACCTGCGCCTTCAATGCCTGGAACGGCTTCTATTTTATATTGCATATCGGGTATTAAACGACCGACTGTCCCTGCTTTGTAAAACATCGGTGTATTGATAGCGGCTACCGGGCTGGTTTCTGTGGCTCCATAGCCTTCTAAAATACGAATGCCAAATTTTTCTATCCACTGTTTACGGGTGTTGTCTTGCAGTTTTTCTGCGCCTGCTACGATATAACGAATATTAAAAAAGTCATAAGGATGTGCTTTTTTGCCATATGCAGCCAAAAAGGTATTGGTACCAAAGATGATGGTGGCATTGGTTTCATAAGCCATCTCAGGAATGATGCTGTAATGCAGAGGCGAAGGGTAGAAAAATGTCGTCATACCATTCATGATCGGTAGCATCGTACCTACGGTAAAACCAAAGGAATGAAACATCGGAAGAAAGTTAAGCACAGTATCTTGGGCATTAAAATTAATGCGTTCAGCAACTTGTTTATGGTTAGCCAAGATATTACTATGCGATAGCACCACACCTTTTGGAGTACCTTCTGAGCCAGACGTAAACAGAACCACGGCAGCAGAATCTGGGCTGGCTTGCGTTTTAGGGTACCAGAATGCAGCTGTTTTGGACTGCCATAATGCCGTTAACTTATCAAAAGTACTAATGTGCTCGGCGAGGTCTTCCAAGTAAATCAAATTGATATTTTTTGCTAGTTGCCCAGCATCTTCGGTAAATTTCCCTAGGTCAATAAATCGACGTGAAGTTAATACGGTCTTTACTTCGGCAGTATGGCAAGCCGAGACCATGCCGCTTGCCCCTGTGGTGTAATTTAACATCGCAGGTACTCGTTCATGTAGTTGTAAACCTAAAACAACATTTAGGGTTTTGGTACTATTGGGTAAAAACACACCTACTTTTTCACCTTTAGCTGTGATTTTAGTCAGAGCATTACCAATGGCAATAGAGCGGGTAATAAGGGTGCTATATGAAAGCGGAATGCGGTCTAGGTCTTCGGCCACTGTGTGTTTGCTACCATGGATAGCTTGCGCATCAAGTAGTGCAGCAAATAATGTTTTCTGGTACTGACTGGTACTAAACATCATGTCGATCATTAAATCGGTTAAAATCAGGCCGCTAGCATGACGGCGCGCTCTGCCACGTAACTGATCATCAACTTTTATACAAGTATGTGGCTGGATTTTAATTGTTATTTTAGGGAAAAAGCGTAAGCGAATGACATTATGTAAGCGTGAAAAATGCGTGTATTGTGCGCCATCGATACGAATGGGCAGAATATTGGCACCTGATTTATCTGCAACCATGCCGGTACCATCATAAATTTTCATTAAGGAGCCAGTCACCGTAATGCGGCCTTCAGGAAAAATAACAGTTTTACTAGGCGATTGTAGATAGTGGATTAAGTTTTTTAGGGAAATTGGGTGGGTTGGATCCATGCGAAAAACATGTGATAAGCTTAGGAATGGTTTTAGCCACCAACGCTCTGCTATTTGACTGTTAATAGCAAAAGTAATTTTATCGGGTAAAAAAACACCGAGCAATAAAGGGTCTAAAAAAGAAGTATGGTTGGCAATAATGAGAACTCGTTCGCCTGCATTATGATAGTTTTCCAAGCCTTTTACTTCTACTCTATAAAGGAGAGTGAGTAACCAATGTAAGCTTTTTTTTAGCATGATTGTATTGAGTTAATAATTGAGGGTTATTCCGTACGCATTTCTAAAGGTAATGTACTCGCCTTTTTAGCAGCATAACGAATACAAATATAGATAAAAAATTGTATGCCAAAAATTAGGTTAGCCATTAATAAATGGATAGGTTGGGCAACTGGCGGCATACCTAAGCGATCTAAAGAAACGCCGGCAAGAATTGCAGTAATAATTAAGCCCATTAAAGTGTATGCAAGGCGTAATAATAAATTATCCTTTTCTACAGATTGATAGATTGTCCAGGCTAACCATAAATTGGTAAATAAAATAATGGCTGAAAAGGAACGATGTATATAAAAAATAAGGGGGAAGCTATCACGCCAATATTCTCTATCTATATACTTATGTTCATTTGCAATTAAATCTACTGCTTCTCTAACTTGAGTACCCATGGCAACTTGAATTAAAGTCAGGCTCATTGCCACGATTAAAACAGTTTTAAATTTGGTAGGGAGGTGGCTAATGTTTATTTGTTGTAACGAGCCACTTTGCGAGCGTGCAATCGCATAAATTAATAATGCTACAATAAATAAAGCCAGCAACATATGCGCGGTGATCATGAGGGGGAATAGATGTGACTTGACCACCATGGCCCCTAGCCAGCCTTGAAACCCTACCAGCAGAAATACGGCTAGAGATAAGTAAAAAACGGCTTTATCTGTTTTCAGATAAGCACGTGAAGACCAAAGCGTTAAAAAAATCAAAATACCGATCGTTACCCCAGTCAAGCGGTTAAGGTATTCTGTCCAAGTTTTTACCACATTAAAATCAGTGTTCGAGTAGCCTATAGCATAAATTTCATGATAATTTTCAGGTAATTCAGCTTCACTGGTTGGTGGGATAAGTTGCCCGAAACAAGTAGGCCAATCTGGACAGCCCATGCCTGCACCCGATGCACGGACAATACCACCCACTAAAATGACAAAATAAACAGCAAAAATGGTGAGTGTTCCTAAACGTCGAAAACGTTGTGCAGTTTCAATATTCATTAGAATGCCATCATCGATTGAGCAAGTTCAATTTCATCAGAAACACCTTCAATTTCCATTACGTTATCATCAGGTGCCAAGCCGAGCTGATCAAATGCTTTAACGATAGACCAGTCTACGCGACAAGCTGGATGATCCGTGCCTGCAATACTTTGTAAAAAAGCAACTTGTACTATATCTACATAATCTGCATTTGGGCCTGAGTCGCGTTGAAAATTAACATATTCTGAAGCAACCAGTTTCAATTCTTCTGGAAATGCCCAAGTATCCATGATGATTTTACCGATGGCAGGGTGTGCTTTTTCCAATAATTTATCGAGACGTGCGGGGCTATCTCTGAATTCGGGAATATTTTCAACCAGCATTAAAATAGGTAGTTTCCCTATCTGATGGATGAGTCCTGCAAGCATGGCTTCATCTGGGTCTAAGCCAGGAGAGAAGGTCGCAAGTGCACGGCTAATGGCTGACACATTAATACTTTCTTCCCAGTTTTTTCTGAAGTGATCCTCCAATAATTTAGAGGTAGGGGTAAACATTTGTTGCATGACTAAGCTGGTGATTAAGGTTCTAATCGTATTGTTGCCTAATCTGGAAACGGCCATTTGAATGTTTTTTACTTCACTTGTTCCCTTATATAAGGGGCTATTAGCAACTTGTATAAGGCGTGCAGATAAGGCCGCATCCGTGACAATCATATTTGCTAATTCATGTGCAGATGCTTCGCCTTTAGACACCGCGTCTCGCACCTTTAGTGCGATATCTGGTAATGTAGGCAATATTAACCGGTTGGCATCTAATTCTTCCTGAACATGGACCAAGAAATCTTTAACACTTTTAAATTGCATAGTACTTTGGGTCTGAATTAAATAAAATATTAGCGTAATGTAATTTTATCTTTATTTTGATTATTAATCTGTAGATTTTTTACATCGCAAGCCGCCTCTTTTAATACTATTAATAGCTGCGTAGATTCGGTTTGCTGTGCTGTAAGGATGACTTCCCCCCAGTTAGCTTCATTATTATCACTATCAATAATTGCAGTCCCTGGAGTAATTTCATTGTGAGTTTGGCTTGATGCTTGGTACATTGCTCGTTTGTTTTTACCCAAGTAATGCGTGCGTGCAACAATTTCTTGACCTGTATAACAGCCTTTTTCAAAGCTAATGGCACCGAGTTTATCAAGATTGAGCATTTGCGGTACAAATTTCTCAGTGGTTTCTTTAAATAGCCAAGGAATGCCTGCCTGAATATCAAGGCTAAGCCAAGCATTTGCATTACCGACTAGCATATTATTGGCAAGCGCATCTATCCAAAAAGATTGAGCAATCTCAGGGGAGCCAATAAATAAGAAGCTATGCTCTTGTTGTGGGTAAGGGTATAAGTTACTGAGTGTTGTTTGTGTCGGATTATGCACGCCAATAATACATAAAGCATCACTTTGATCCGTTAGTTGCACATCGGCACGTAAAATATACATTTGTAGTTTTTTTCTAACGATTTCAAGTAAGTCGACAGTTAGAATTAATTGAAATTCATTTGCTTGTTTAATGATAATAAAGGTACTGATAGTGCGACCTTTTGCATTACAGAGAGCGCCTAAATTTGGGCTGGCATCATTAAGTTCTTTGATGTTGCAGGTTGTTTGTCCTTGCAAAAAATTGCTAGCATCTTGCCCAGAGACTGTTAGTACGGCAAGGTGTGATAAAGGTGCAATAAAGGGTTGTTTGATAGCTGGTAATGAAGGGGATAAATCTTGGGTATTGAGAAAGGCAGTCCAGTCGGTGTTCATGATGTTATTTTTTTGTAGCATTTTAAATTTAAGAGGAAATAATGGATATTATTCTACTTTTTATTGGTTATTCTGGCTGATAATTAGTACTCATTTATCAAAGAATCAATGTATATAGTCTTGCTATGGCTGAGAATTTTATAAAAACTCAGCCCTCAGCATATTTATTTATTTATTTATTTATTTATTTTATACGACTTTGTTTTTGCAGCGAAAGCAGGTGCTTAGGGCTAACCCAATGGCAACGGTAGTGACGAAGGC
>CAZXJK010000180.1:0-6046 GCA_964640895.1 uncultured Methylomonas sp. | reverse complement strand
GGACTAGATATTCCGATACCAGAAATATGAAAATTCCTAAATTGAGAATTGCTGCTTATTTTACGGTACAAGTACAATTGCAAGCTTGTAATGATCAACATTGTTTAGCACCTGAGACGGTGACTGTAGGTGTGCAAAGTAGGAGGGGGCTTTGGCCGTGAATTTAATGGATCACGGCCAAAGGCTCCTCCTACGCAAGTTAAGATCTTAACTTTTGCAGCAAGGCAACCATAGCGGTCAGTAGCATTGCCCCCATTATCACACCCACTGAAACCAGCATATTATTTAACCACTCCGGTTTAAGAAATAAAATAAGCCCCAGCCCCAGCATCATACTGCCAGAAAGTAATTTAAGTAAGCGCCCCTCGTGCTCCGAGAGTTTTTTTCTGCCCAGAGTGATTGCAAATAAGATAACAATCAGTAATAAAGGCACGATATAAATAATATTATATAAGGCCAGATACAGATAATATTGACTGCTACTCAGCTCATTTAAGGTCAAAATACGGGTATAAACCATTGGTAAGCCCGCAGTACAAAGTAGCTCATAACTGTTGACTGCAATAGCTAATACGATAGTTGCAGTAATCATGGTAGGCCAATTACCACTTTGGGTGAGCTTGCGTATGCGTGCAAATAATTTATCTTTTGCTGAATCGGATAGTGATAGTGAGACACCTTTTTTGAAAAAGAAAAAATCTTTAATATTGAGTAGCCCAAAACAAATGGCAATAAGTCCTGCAATAGCGGTAATGATGACCAGTTGCTCGGTGAGTAAGAACAGATTGAGCCAAGCACTCATAAAGAGAAAATACATTAAACCAGAGCAGAGCACAAAGGTGCCGCCAATCACCAGCATACGCAGACGACTGCGATGATGAACCAGTAAACTAAGCAGAAAAAATAGGATAAAAAAGGCGCAAGGATTAAACGCATCCAATGCGGCAATAATTAAAGTAAAAACAGGTAGTGAAAATTTTTGGTAATGCAGATAACCAAAGCCTGGGATATAGAAATTTTCTTGGGCTTGGTCAGGTTCGTCATCTTGCTTGTTATGACAAGCTAATAGTTTTTTCTCTAGTTCACGACCTGTTGTTTCAGCTTTGCCGTAGCCAAGCATCATTTGCTTGCAAAAGATAAAAGCAGGCACTGAGTTGGCATTTTGCTGTAATTGTGTCGCCATTTTTTGATATTGCAGTTGTTTTTCTGGGTTACCCACTAAGTCGTAACTATGTACTGTAAGCCAAGAATATTTTCTTTGTAATTGATTAATAAAGGGTTTGGCTGCTTTGCAGTGTTTGCAATAACGTGACCAGAAAAAAGTTAAGCTGACCTGATTTGCATTAGTCGTTTGAATATTGGTTTCGGTCTGTATTTCTGCCGCCACTAAGTTGTTGCTTGTTAACAACAGCAGGCAACTAAAAATGATAGCATTAACGAATGCAGATTTGTGGTGTGTGTTAATAATCATGGTAATATTGAAATGTTGAACTAGAGTCAAGGGATGAGGGATGAGGGATGAGGGATGAGGGATGATGTGTGTTTCCAGGTGCCTGAGTTGATTGAACTAATGTTTTGTGCAAAAGCAGCGCGTGAACTAGGGGCTAAGCGAGTGACGTTGGTAGCACCTTAAACCAAGCCATTCCAATAAGTAATGCGATTAGTTTGAGTGCAACGGATGAGAGATCGGTCGTTTTTTGCAAACTGAGCTTAAGCATGCCGTTTTGCTAGGTCCAGATGCAGAATCTAAACAATGGGTGCAAGCCATTGCTGAGAAAATTGGCTTTGAGTTTTCAGTAGCAGAAAAGGTACGTTTAGGGGATAAGGGAGCTGGAAATAAATAATCGTCCGATATTGGGTAGGATTTTTGTTTGTCTTTGGTGGTGTCGTAACGGGCGCGTAGCAAGCTACGTAACTGTTACGACACCGCCAAAGACGGACAAAAAGACCAACAAGATTGGATGATTGTTTTTTTCCATCTCCCTAAGCATGTCACGATGGCATTACCTGATTTTGATTTTCAGGGTAAGTCCGTGGTTATTATTGATGATATGGCAAGTACAGGGAGAACTTTAGCTACAGCGACTGGCTTGCTGTTGGCGGCAGGTGCTACGCAGGTTTATGCTGCGATTACTCACCCATTATTTTGTGGTGATGCAGAGGCACATATTATGCAGGCTGGGGTGCAGAAAATATGGAGTACCGATAGCGTGAGCCATGCTACCGCTTGTATTTATTTAGATAAATTACTAGCTCAAGCCATTTCAAAAATTATTTAAAAATAGCATTGTCATATTTCTTTCATATTTGTAGTGCATAATTTTATTGTACTTTTAATATTAAACGAGAAGATATTATGCAAGTGATCAATTTAAGCAGTTACTTTCAGAAAAAACAGTTAGCTACTCGAAATGTACTGGGTGATGATACCGAGTTGAGTGCTAATAATATTGGTTTTATTTTACAGGGGAATGTAAGCGGGGGTACTGTAGAAGCAACAAGGGATAGTATGAATCTGGATGAATATGAGCAGGCTATGGTCGCGTAGTTTGCTTTTACTTTAGTCGAGTTGGATGGGCTTCACTACGTGACTCTTGCGAGTCGTTACGCTCTACCCATCCTGCGCTCGATAAGCTTGTTTTTATCTTCTGAATAAATAATAAAGGAATCTACAATGCAAGATCATGTCGTCGCCTTCTAATTTGACAACCCTACAGTTTTCAACTTTATCTCTACCAGGTTGAGCTTGTTTTTTGATCACACCATCTTCAACTTTATAGGTGACATTTATTGACTTTTTGCCATCTAGTCTAGGGTCGAATGCAACCGATGTCAGAATGCCTTTATCACTGAAGTGCCATTCGTTTTGAACCATCTTTTTGGTTTTGTGTAATGCTGCTGTTTCTGCATAAAGGTTCCATTTTCCTAGAATGAGTGAGTTATCTTCTAGTTCTATGTATTTTCTTGCATTGGCTACTGACGTAAATAGCATGGTCAAGAGAGCTAAGAGTGTTATTATTTTTTTCATTTATCATTCTCCAGTCTTAAGGTGGTGGATTATTTAACAATGAAAATTATAACATGCTGTGGTGTAGGAAAAATCAATATTAGTTGTTTTGCATATTTCATTTTTGTGGTGACAATGTTAAAGTATAAAGCTCATAAATTATAATGATAATCAGAAGGGGATTTTATGAAATTTAATCTATTTTTTTTATTGGCGCTGTTATTTACTTTTTCTCATCAAGCATCTGCAATAAATACTGATGAGTGGGTGTTAGAAAACGTAACGGGTGATTTAAAGCCAAGTGCAGGCTGTAAAGATAAAGCGAAGGCTGAGAAAAGTTCAAAACCTGGTGGTTATCGCTTTGGTAAATATACGACTGAACTGTGCAATGCTAAAGGTTATGGCTGGGGTAAGTCAAAAGTTATAGAGAACGGAGCTATGGTTTGTGAGGCTTGCGAAGGTGATTACGAAGGCATGGAAAAATACCGTTGTTTTATGCAGGATGTAACGGTTGAATGTAAAATGGTTAAGCGTGGTTGGTAGTTCTTAGCAACTATATTTAAAAGCGCCGTCAGCTAAGAGTTGACGGTGCTGTGTTTAATTTTTATCCTGTTGTTGCCATATCTGGCTTCAGCATCGAAGTGCGTCCCACCATAATATCCACCGCTTTCAATAAACGTTTAAATACCGAGTCTTGACGATAAGGTATGTCATGTTTTTTACACAATTCTACCACTTTAGGTTGTACATATTGATACTGACTTAAAGGTAGGTCTGGCCATATATGATGTTCTATTTGGTAATTTAACCAGCCATAAAAGAAGTCATTAAAATCAGAACCAGTCGGGTAATTAACCGAGCCAAGGATTTGGCGTAAAAAGAATTCACCTCGACCCTTGCCTTTTTCTTCAAACATCATCACATCATCGCCAGCATGATTAGGTACGATTACCAAAAAACTATGCATATTGGTAAAGGCTTCGGCTAAAATCGAGGTCAGTAATACGCTGGTCGCTGCAACGGTGCCTAGAGGCAAAAATAGGGCGGGTATGAAAATAAAACGGAAGCCAATATAGGGCAGCAAGCTTTCAAACCATAATGCGCGGCCTTGCTTGGTAAATAAGCTCCAAGCACCTGAACGTGTTAGTTCTGGGGCGCCTTCTCTATTTTTCCGTGCTTGACTTAAGCGCAGTTCTTTATGGGTTCTAGGGGTGTAATAGAGTATTTTCCAACTGGCAGTAAAGACACCAACAACAACATAACGTAACCACATGGGTGCTTTAGATTGACGTAGCCATTCCATATTATGTTGCAGATGATCAGGGTCTAGTTTTTCGCCTAAATTATAGTGGTGTAAAATGTCATGTTCCTGATGCCAACCTGCTGGAGTGATCCAGTCTGGCCAATCCAAAAAACGTCGCCAACCTTGGGCAAATTTTTTACTGGTATAGCGCTCAGGTATGTTATCTATTTTATCGTAGCCTCTATGCACGATAGGGTGGGTCATTTGCGTCCAGCGAGTAAAACTACCTTGGCTGATAAGCAGTGCCGAAATAGGGTTGGGGAAAATCCATGCGGTGCCATAGCCGATGAAGGAACAAAATTTCCCCCAGCGTTCCATTTTTTGTAAATGTTTAAAATCTGCTTCACCTGTGCGTGCTAAAGCTTCTTTGTAGATAACATCGAGATCTTGCGCTAAGGCTGCTCTATCGACGTTTTGGTAGCTATTTAAGCTCATGATGTTTCCTATATGACTTGGTCAGGTAAAGGTTTACCTGCAAAAAATGCAGCTAAATTATCAAGCACTTTCTCGCCCATAGCAGTTCTGGTTGCTAAAGTGGCACTCCCTAAATGCGGGAGCAGTGAGACATTATCGAGTGCTAGTAATTCATCTGGAATATTAGGCTCGCCTTCATAAACATCGAGGCCTGCACCTGCAATCTGTTTATTTTTTAAGGCATTAATAAGCGCGTGGGTATCGACAACATCACCGCGAGCGGTATTAATAAGATGTGCCGTAGGCTGCATTTTCTGCAACAATTCAGCATTAATTAAATGTTTGGTGTCTGCATTGCCAGGGCAATGCAGTGAGACAAAGTCTGCTTGTGCGATCAATTCTTCGATAGAGTCACAGCGGGTGGCTTGCAAATCATCGACTACATATTCATCAGCAGGACTGGGTTTGAAATAAATAATATTCATATCAAAGCCGTGATGCGCTTTGCGTGCCATTGCTTGGGCAATACGACCAAAACCAATGAGCCCCAGCGTTGCCCCTGTGACATTGCTGCTTAGCATATGCGTCGGACACCAGCCTTGCCATTGTTTGTTGCGTACCAAGCGATCACCTTCGGCACCACGACGTGCCGACATCAGTAATAAGGTCATGGCTATATCCGCAGTGCTGTGCGTCAGCACCCCCGGAGTATTAGTGATGATTAAATTTTGTGCTTGTGCTGCACTGACATCAATATGGTTAAAACCCACACCAAAGTTGGCTAAGATTTTACAGCGTTTATTAGCAATATTGAGCACTTTAGCGGGAAATGTATCGCAGACAGTTGGGCAAACTGCATCGTAGTTTTGCAGAGCAGATTGAAGCTCAGTCGCACTAAGGGGGCGATCATCGCTATTTAAAGTGACATCGTAGCGCTCGATTAGCTTGGCTTCGACAGAAGCAGGCCATTTGCGCGTGATAAATACTTTGGGTTTATTCATGAGGGAGAACGAAATCTAATTCACGCATTAAAACTAAAGGCGTAGGGGCGAGGATTTAATAGTACCCGAAATAGGCATAAGCAACATAAAAAAGGCACCACAGCCAAAGCTGATGGTGCCTAAATTTTACAGTTAATCTGCTTGCTTATGCCGCAGTTGAGCGATAATATTCGATAGCTGCTGCGACACCACTGCCTGGAATAATGTCAAAGCCATTATCTAATAATGCCATTTCGACACCAGCAATTGCGCCTAGCATAGAGACATCGTTCATATCACCGATATGACCAATACGGAATACTTTGCCCATAAGTTCTGTTA
>CAZXJK010000179.1:0-6073 GCA_964640895.1 uncultured Methylomonas sp. | reverse complement strand
TTACGTCGCCAAAAAATACCCTCTGAAGACCGGCTATTTTATACAGCGGCCGCCTTAACCCAAAATATTGGTATGTTGACCTTACAAGCGCAATTGACCCACCAAACTGAAAAATTAAGTAACCAGCAGCGCCAAGCCATTAAAGAACACCCTTATCGCAGCAAAGAAATCATGCAAGGCTTAGGCATACACTATAACGAATGGTTAAATACCGTTTTATATCATCATGAACGCCCTGATGGCAAAGGTTATCCTAATGGGTTAACAGGTGATAGCATTTCAATTTATGCAAAAATCTTATCTCTGACCGATATTTATAGCGCCATGATCTTACCAAGAAAATATCGTGATGGTTTCTACGTAAAAAAGGCACTACAAGATATTTTCATCCAGCGCGGCAAATCAGTTGATGAGGCATGTGCCATGCTCTTAGTAAAAGAAATGGGCATTTACCCGCCAGGTACTTTTGTCAAACTAGCTAATCGCGACACCGCTATCGTACTTAGACGCGGTACAAAAAATGCTGACTCACCAATAGTACTCAGTATTATTGATCCCCAGGGTTACTACTATGGCATCCCCAAAAAGCGCGAAACTATCCATAAAGATATTTTCGGTATTACTGAAGTCATCCCTAGACTGGAAGATTTACAACTAAATAGAGACGAAATTTGGGGATTAGCTTAAGGCACCTAGAAATTGTATAGCTTCACTACTCAATTTCTTGCCAAAACCAAGCCCCTTCAGCAACTAATTGACATAATAAATGTGCAGCTGAATCATCTTGCTTAATTTCCTGCCAATCCTCAGCACTCAATGTTGCATTCTCAGCTAACACATTCAAATTATTAACACCTTCCCTAGCCACTGTATACGCTTCACCTGCAACAAACAATTGTCCGCCCTTTGCATTACTAACCCAAGCAAAACGAAAATATTGGTTACGCTGTAAAATGCGCCCCAACTCAAAATAAGTATTTAACTGCTCTATAGTTAGTAAGTCACTCCCCGCCTCCATTGCCAAATCCTGTAGCACAGATTTAGTCTCAGTCACTAACTTACCAATAGCACTTGCTAAAACGGGTTCTGCCGAGTCTATCACCTGATGTAACATTTTTTTTATTCTTGCCACCGAATCTGCATCAATTTCACCTGACTGTGCAGTTGCTAATAACTCAGGGTCAGTATAGAGCTCCTTCCCTACCCCCTGCTCCAACATCGTATTCACCAAAGCATCCAACATATCGACACGAGTCGGCGCACGAAACCCAATGGAAAAGGTCATGCAATCATTTAAAGCTACACCATGATGCGCAATATGTGGGGGTAGATACAACATATCTCCAGGCTGCAACTGCCATTCCTGATTAGCGCTAAATTCCTCTAAAATCTGCAATTCTATACCATTAATTAATTTGGCTTCATGAATAGGTTCATCGATAATTTGCCAATGTCGCTCTCCCATAGCCTGTAACAAAAAAACATCATAGCTATCCGTATGTGGCCCTACCGAACCAAATTTTGGCGCATAACTAATCATTAAATCATCACGTCGCCAATCGGGAATAAAGCGAAATGGATCGAGTAAATATTGTAATTCAGGCAGGTGCTTATCGACATCTTGCACCAACATAGTCCAGTGCGTTTCTGGCAGTCGCGCAAAGTCCTGCTCGGTTAATGGCCCGCAAGTGACTTGCCATGCTGCACCGCCATGGCCATACTCTTCAATAAGCCGAGATTCTATCTCAGGTTCACATGCCAACCCTGCTAAATCTTCAGGGCTAATTGGCGATATAAAATCTGGAAATGCTTGGCGAATTAATAAAGGCTTTTTTTGCCAATATTGCTGTAGAAACTGTTGTTGACTTAAATCCGTATTAAAAAACTTTGTCACACGCATTTTCCTTGCAAAACCACCACGATCGCACTAATCATTAACTGACTACTTTTTGCGCCTGCATCAATATGCCCCAAACTGCGCTCACCTAAAAATGATGCACGCCCCTTAGTCGCCAACATCTCACGCGTAGACTCTACTCCACCACTAGCAGTTACCTGCACCTGTTCCAACAAGTCAGGTAATTGCATATCAACCGATTGTTGTAAGAATAACGCAACAGGAATGAGGACATCCAGCATGGTTTTTTCACCCGCCTCAGCTTTGCCGCGTAACTTCATCGACTCGACACCTGCCAAAAATGCCTCAGCAAAAACAGCAGTATCTACTGTCTTGCCTTTCGCTGCTTTCGCCATAGAGACAAATAAGGTACCAAACAGTGAGCCTGATGCTCCCCCTATTTTACTCATGCAAATCATGCCTATTTTTTGCCAGGCACTTGTCCAATCTAGCTCCGCTATCTGCGCTTGTTGCTCCACCAGCGCAGTTAACCCACGTTGTAAATTGACCACATGATCGCCGTCACCAATCGCTCTGTCCAACTCAGCAACTTCAAGCGCATTATCTGCAATCACATCATTCAGCGCCTGAATAAGGTCAGGTAAAATTTCTGGGGTAATTGACACCTTAAGCTCCTTTCTCAACCTTTATCATTAAATTATTTAGGGATTTATTAAAAACTCTCAGCCCCTAGCTTCATGTACTTTTTTTACTAATGAAGCACTAATAGACGCAGCAAAATCTTCTACGTTGTCATAATCTTGTTTTTGCACAAACTCAACTAAGGGAAATGGAAAAATTAAATCATCCAAAATTTTCCAGAGATGCCACTAATACTGGCTTATCGGTTTTAAAAATTGGATGATTATTTATTTCCTGCTCCCTAAGCCTTTTACTAACACTTTGGTCTCGGCAATTTCAACATGAGATCTGCCACAACCTTCACAATGAGTGCCTACATCTGTACAAAAAGCACCACCTCTACATGGATTAAATTTCATTTAACACCTTTTGCTATCATATTTACTTTTTACATTCGGGGGAATATACTTTAGATTATGTATATTACTGACTTCTCATTGTATTTCATTCCCTGCTTTATTTAAAGCAAGGCAAACCATTTCTCAAAATAATCAAATAATAAAAAAATGACCACAACAGCAGAAACATTTGAACCTTGCGATCTTGTGATTTATGGTGGCTTAGGTGATTTATCCCGTCGTAAATTAATCATTTCACTCTACCGTTTAGAAAATGGAAATTTTCTAAACGGCGATACGCGCATTATTGCAGTAGATAGACTAGAAGAAGATAGTGCAAGTTTCATTAAAATTGCCTATAAAAGTTTACAGGAATTTTTAGGCCAGCCCCTCGATGAAGCCATTTGGAAAAAGCTTGCAGCTCGCTTATCCTACCATCAAATGGATTTAACCAAGCCTGAAGAATTCAAGGTTTTCAACGAAATTACTGACTCAAGTAAACGCGTCATGGTGAACTATTTCGCCGTCGCGCCTTTTCTATTCAAGCATATTTGCCAAGGCTTAGATCACTCTGGCGTATTAACTGACAAATCACGCATGGTCATGGAAAAACCAATTGGCCATGATTTAGCATCTTCCAAAGAGATTAATGATGTGGTTGCCAGCGTTTTTAATGACGACCAAGTATTCCGTATCGACCATTACTTAGGTAAAGAAACTGTCCTTAATTTATTAGCACTACGTTTTGCCAACTCAATTTTTACCACTAACTGGGATCATAATACCATTGACTCAGTGCAAATTACCGTTGCTGAAGAGGTCGGCATTGAGGGTCGTTGGGAATACTTTGACCATACAGGTCAATTACGCGATATGGTGCAAAACCATTTACTACAAATTTTAACTTTTGTTGCGATGGAGCCACCAGTCAATCTGGAAGCACAAAGCATTCATAATGAAAAAATCAAAGTACTGGATGCATTGCGCCCTATCACTGCTGAGAATGTACATGAAAAAACGGTTCGTGGTCAATACACTGACGGCTTCCAAAAAGGCAAGGCTGTACCAGGCTATCTAAACGAAGAAGGCGCTAATACCAACAGCACCACAGAAAGTTTTGTTGCTTTACGCGTTGATATTGATAACTGGCGTTGGGCTGGCGTGCCGTTTTATCTTCGCACTGGTAAGTGCATGATGAACAAACGCACCGAAATTGTTATTAATTTCAAACAACTACCGCACAATATTTTCACAGAAAGCTATCGTGAATTACCTGCAAATAAACTCATTATTCATTTGCAACCCAATGAAGGTATCGAAATTCAAATGCTGAATAAAATACCAGGGATTGATGAAAATATTAAGCTGCAAAAAACCAAGTTAGATTTAAGCTTCTCGGAAACCTTTAAAAATAGCCGTATTTTTGGCGGCTATGAAAAATTAGTACTAGAAGCAATGCGTGGTAACCCAACTTTATTTATTAGCCGCGCCGAAATCGAGCAAGCTTGGGCTTGGATTGATTCGATTCAAAATGCATGGGCAGCTACCAATGAAGAAGCTAAAGGCTATCCAGCCGGAAGCTGGGGGCCTGTCGCATCGGTTGCCATGCTTGCCAGAGATGGGCGGACTTGGGAAGAATAGCATAAGCCCTATACCTATTTTTATAAACAAACTCATCCTGAATAAGTAAAGTGCTGTGAATTAACAAGTCAAAAAACGGCTTGTTAATTCATACAATATCCTCCTGAAATTGCAATTTAAGCATCCTCAGTCCCCATAGTTTGGAAACTTATAAGAAAATAAACATAAAGAGACATTTGTCCCCTTTTTACCATCCCTTAGTTCCTCGAACATCCAAGCCCTTAGCTATAAACTGTACTCCACCCTTAAAAAAATCAAAAATACAGTTACAATTACTCTAACTTTAGAAGTAACTCTACCATTGACTTCCCTAAGGTCACTAATTTGGAGCAAATTTTATGAAAAAAATAAACATACAACAAGATGAATATTTAATTGAATGCCCCTCACTAAACTGCGGAGGAATCCTAACATTACCTGAGGAACCAGAATCACAATTATTATTTAGAAAAAACCTTACTTTTAGTTTCCATCTGATAATAAACTAGCTTACATTTATTGGCCTACCAACGCCGAACAAAAAGGCGAGCTAGGCGCAACTGGCAGTGTTACAAGAACCAATTAGTCGAACAACACAACCACCATCCTTTTCTGCAACGATATAACTCACATAACACCTTAAGGAGAACACCAATGAGCTTTAAGCAATTAAAGAGCAGCAGTATCTTATTTTTTCTCTTACTTTCACTGGTCATATCTTCAGCCAAAGCATTGCCTGAAGAAAAAAATATTGAGAAGTTTTTTGATTGGGCACAATCAGAGTTTAATGTGTATTTTGATTCGCCTGCATCCACTAAAATCGAAGACATATGGCATTACCGACACTACCCAAATCAAGATATCTACTTAGGTGTCAATGATTCCGAAGAAGTCTATGTAGTGGGCTCTCCTTTTGGAGGAGTCTTATTCGTCGGCATGCTTAATGATTTATTACCACTCGTTCCTGAAAATTTTGTTTACACCCAAGTTATTGCAGGAATTGGCATGCCAGCAGTTGGTTTCCCAGAGGACTTTATTTACTATAATGTAGAAAATATACGTATTAGCCCCAATGGGCATATTGCATTTACAGGTGCTGCTGATACAAACATTCGCTCAAGCAATGCCAACACCAATGCAGTTTGGACAGGTCACCCTGGAGATTTAAAAATTATTATTCGTGAAAATGATACAATTTCTGGACTACCTGGCAACGTTTTATTTGATAAAAGCAACACTCCCCCAGTTATAACCCAATCAGGACATGTCGCATTTATTGCTCAATTAAAAGGTGCTGTAAATGCCAATACTGCTATTCTAGCGTATGTAAATGGCGAAGTTAAAAAGGTTCTCCAAGCAGGAGAACCTGCACCAGGCTTTCCTGTTGGTACAACGGTTAGTCACTTAAGCATTTGGGGATTTTTTAGTTTTTCAGATGCCGGACTCGTTATTTCAGGTCGTACAAACCAAATGCAACCCGCACTCTGGTTTTGGGATTTTAATTCAGTGACACTGCTTGCTGCAGGACATACAGCACTTCTCAATTCGTTCCCTCTAAACATGACACTACCGTTCC
>CAZXJK010000178.1:0-6076 GCA_964640895.1 uncultured Methylomonas sp. | reverse complement strand
AGAAATAGCTTATTGATCGAAGCAGAGTTTGGGTATTGTTCACTGCCGCACAGGCAGCTTAGAAAAGCCCCGCGTTGGGTATTGTTCTGAGCGCGTAGTTCACTGCCGCACAGGCAGCTTAGAAAACAAGGCTTCGTCAACGAATAGAAAAGCACAAGTTCACTGCCGCACAGGCAGCTTAGAAATTTGGTGTTGGACTTATTGTTTCTCTTGAGGCGTTCACTGCCGCACAGGCAGCTTAGATACGCGCTAAGGCATCATCCATAATCAATAAAACACCTTGTTTAGATTGCAATGCATATTCGATAGCTGTTTTTTCTCCTCGACCTAAACTACGAGACACCACCACCCTTAGTTTAGGGTCATCAATACACTGCAACCAACCTTCGGTAAGTGCAGATTAAGTAGGAGCGCAAATAGTATCAACAAGGATAGAGGAGTATCAAGAGCCAAATTGTTTGCTTAAAAATTACCTGCTATACTCGTCGAACAACTTGTCAGACACAAAAGGTATCACATGCGCATTACCGCCCGTATTGATGATGTTTACGAACAAAAATTCAAAAGCATTCAGCAAGCAACTCATTTAAATACTACCGACATTATTAAGCAAGCCTTAGACTTACTTTATGCTAAAACAGGGAAAGCGGCACTAACTGCTAAAGAAAAAAACCAGAAATTACTCGATGAACTTGCAGGCACTGCAACAGGCCCTGAGGATTTATCAGGAGACTATAAAGATTATTTATACCACCATTTGAAAGAGAAATATGATATTAGCTGATACGGGGTTTTGGTATGCATTTTTCAATACCAAAGATAAGCACCATCGACAGGCCATTCATATTATGCAAGATTTGGATGAGGGCTTAATCACAACTTGGCCAGTGATAACAGAAACCAGTTATTTATTAGCAAAAGCTTTAGGCGTGCCGAGTCAGCTTCGCTTTATCGCAGCTTTGGAATCAAATTACATTGAAATTGCGAATATTACCAAGCAAGATTTAGAAAAAATGCAACAACTGATACAAAAATATGCTGACTTACCCATGGATCTTGCTGATGCATCTTTAGTGATTTTAGCTGAGGAGTTGGGGCATGGCCGCATTCTTTCCACTGATTTACGTGATTTCAGAACCTATAGATGGAAAAACCACAAACCATTTCAAAATCTTTTATTACCAGACTCTTAGGAATGAGGATTCAATAAGTTAGGACAATTGGGTTATTCTGTTATCAGTAGGTTAAAAAACTGCTTTAACTTTGATACTTGCCCCAACTTAGTTGATCACCCTAAAAATCTATAACAAATGTGCGACCGCATCACGCTCTTCTTTTAACTCCAGCTCAGTTTCCTTCATACAGGCTTTACTAAAAGCACCTATTTCCAAGCCCTTAATAATTTCCAGCTCGCCTGCTGACGAAACTTTGACAGGAAAAGAATAAAATAAGCCTTGTTCAATACCATAACTGCCATCAGAGATAACCCCCATACTAATCCAGTCGCTCCAGTCATTTTCTTCGGTACCCACCACCCATGAGCGCATTTGTCCAATTGCCGCATTAGCTGCTGAAGCGGCACTGGATAAACCATTGCGTTCTTCAATCACTTTGCCACCGCGGTGCTGCACTGTCGGTACAAACTCATTTTCAATCCAGTCTTCATCAACTAATGTTAAAGCATCTTGGCCTTTTACCGTTGCATGCGTTAGATCAGGGTATTGGGTTTCAGAGTGATTCCCCCAGACGATAATATTTTTCACATCCACCGAGCGCACACCGCACTTTTCAGCTAATTGGTGAATGGCACGATTATGATCCAACATACTCATGGCACTAAAACAGCTAGGGTCTAGGTCAGGTGCATTACGTTGGGTAATTAAAGCATTGGTATTCGCAGGGTTGCCGGTAATCAAAACTTTAACATTGCGACTGGCCACCGCATTAAGCGCCTTGCCCTGCTCTGAGAAAATTTCAGCATTACTGGCCAATAAGTCTTTTCTCTTCATGCCAGGGCCGCGCGGCTTGGCACCCACTAAAAAGACATAATCCACCTCTTTAAAAGCAACTTCTGGCTTATCAGTGATAATAATTTTATGTAATAGCGGGTAAGCGCAGTCGTCTAATTCCATGACGACAGCATGCAAACGATGCAAAGCAGGCGTTATTTCTAATAGCCTTAGCACCACAGGTTGGTCAGGCCCCAATAAATCACCAGCGGCTATACGAAATAGCAAAGAATAGCTTATCTGTCCTGCTGCCCCAGTAACAGCAATATCAACTGGTGTCTTCATCTATAATCCTATCTTTAATCTTTAATTTTAACCGTTTCTCGTGAGAACTTATTACAACACGACAAATCAGGCTTAACTTTTTTTATGGGGTATAATAACGCGATTTGATATTCGTTTAAACGCATAATTGTCACAAAACCATTATAAAGGCTAATGAAAAAACTGCTCTTCCAATTTGATACCGACACACACCCATCCGTTTTTGATACTGTTGTTGCCTATGACGGCGGTGCAGACCATGTCATAGGTCATGGTAATCTTAATCCTGATAATGTGCGTGCTTTAGTGGAAGGCACCATTTTTACCCGTCCTCCTAAAGAGAAAAAAAATACGGCAATTTTTGTCGGTGGTAGTGATATGGCGGCAGGACAAGCCTTGTTTAATGCCATACAATCCTATTTTTTCTCAGGTTTTCAAGTTTCAGTTATGCTGGATAGTAATGGTAGCAACACTACTGCAGCGGCAGCTGTTGCCAAATTAGCGAGCAGTGGCACATTAAAAGGTAAAAAAGCGGTCATTCTGGCTGGCACCGGCCCTGTAGGACAACGCGCGGCGGTTATGTTAGCCGAAGAAGGTGCCGAGGTAACCATTGTTTCACGACAATTGGCTAACTCCAAAAAAGCCTGCATGGCGATGAAAGAGCACTTTAATGTTGATTTGATTGCAGCTGCAGCAATAGATAGCGATGCACGCGGTGACGTAATCCAAGATGCTAACATAGTCTTTACAACAGGTGCTGCAGGTATTGAACTATTAAAACCAGAGCACTGGGAAAATAACCCTAATATAGAAATGCTGGCTGATGCCAATGCTACCCCACCTATTGGTATTGGTGGCACCGATATGATGGATCGCGGTATAGATCGTCATGGCAAAGTTGTTTGGGGTGCTATTGGGTTTGGCGCTTTAAAACTGGCATTGCACCGCGCGTGTATTGCCAAACTTTTTGAAAACAACAAACAAGTATTTGATGCCGAGTTAATTTATAAGCTAGCGAAAGAAATGGCTTAAGTTACTGCTAATGACTTCTTCAATTGCTAAGTTGCGCAAGGATGCTCAGCATATTTTTCAAGCTGGTGTTGCTGCGGCCGATCCCTATGCTGCTGTACAACAACACTTGCATTATGATGCACAGCAACAACTACTGAGCATGAATTTACCTGATGGTAGCTACCGACAGGGCAAGTGGCCAAAAGTGCATATCATTGCTTTTGGTAAAGCGGCCTGTGCGATGATCAGTGCGGTACAAGCCATTATTCCTAAGCAATATATCGCCGGAACCAGTATTGCTGTCACCAATTATGAAAATGTACAAATACTAGCAAATATTGAAGTTATTGGTGCCAGTCACCCGTTACCTGATGCGGCTGGCAAACTGGGAGCACAAAAAATTGCAGACAAAGCCCGGCAAGCGCAACTAGGTGAGTTAGTGTTAGTCTTGGTTTCTGGGGGTGGCTCGGCACTACTGCCCTCGCCCGTCTCTGCTATCAGCTTAATTGATAAGGTGACGACCACTGAATTATTACTTGCTTCTGGAGCAAATATTAATGAGGTTAATTGTGTACGCAAACATTTATCTCAGCTAAAAGGCGGTGGTTTAGCTAAATTAGCCGCACCTGCCGATGTACATACCTTAATCTTATCTGATGTGTTAGGTGATGAGCTGAGTGCTATTGCCAGTGGACCGACAGTGGCAGATAACAGCACTGTTGCTGAGGCAGTCGCCATTTTGCACAACAGGCAATTGTGGGATCAAGCCCCCTTATCAGTACAAACTCATTTAGAGCAAGGTACACAAGTTCTACATGCGGAAACACCGAAAGCCAATGATGCCATTTTTAAACACACCACACAGGCTATTATTGGCAGTAACAGTATTAGTGTGCAGGCCATCATGCAAGCCAGTGCTACCCTAAACTATGTGACATATCTATATAGCAAACAGCTTATTGGTGAAGCGCGAGCAGTCGCAGAACGGCTAGTTATTTACGCTAAAAATTTATTATCGCAAGGCATGGATAAGCCTTGTGCAATACTTGCAGGCGGCGAAACCACAGTGACCATTAAAGGCTCAGGCTTAGGTGGTCGTAACCAAGAAATGGCTCTGGCCTTTACTCTGGCTGCTAAAAAGCACCAACTTAACGTTGCTTGGGTCTTTTTAAGTGGCGGTACCGATGGCATAGACGGCCCTACCAATGCCGCAGGTGCTTTAGTCGATAACAAGTCATTACAACGCATGCATCATGCAGAGATAGAACCGGCACAGTATTTAGCCAATAATGACGCTTATCATGCCTTACAAATTTCCGAAGATTTGCTGATGACAGGTGCAACAGGAACCAATGTTGCCGACCTGCAAATACTGCTTATCTATCCCCAGCTTATATAAAATACTTCTTATTTCAGGAGACCAAAATGTTTAAAAAATCTATGTCTATTGCCGGCTTTGATGACGAACTGTTTCAAGCCATTGAAGAAGAACATCAACGCCAAGAAGAACATATTGAGCTGATTGCTTCAGAAAATTACACTAGCCCGCGCGTACTAGAGGCTCTAGGTTCGCAGCTAACCAATAAATATGCTGAGGGTTACCCAGGTAAACGTTATTACGGTGGCTGTGAATTTGTTGATAAAGCAGAACAGCTAGCGATTGACCGCGCCAAAGAATTATTTGGTGCTGATTACGCTAACGTGCAACCGCATTCAGGCTCACAAGCTAATATGGCGGTTTTTATGGCTCTTATTCAACCTGGCGATACTATCCTAGGTTTAAGTCTTGCTGATGGGGGGCATTTAACGCATGGTGCAAAACCTAACTTCTCGGGCAAAATCTACAATGCCATCCAGTATGGTCTACACCCTGAAACAGGTGAAATTGATTATGATGAAGTGGAGAGACTGGCTATAGAGCATAAACCCAAAGTTTTAGTAGCAGGGTTTTCAGCTTATTCACGCATTTGGGATTGGCAACGTTTCCGCGATATTGCAGATAAAGTAGGCGCTTATTTATTTGTCGATATGGCCCATGTTGCTGGCTTAGTTGCTGCTGGCCTATACCCTAACCCAGTGCCGATTGCTGATGTAGTGACCAGCACCACCCATAAATCTTTACGTGGCCCTCGTGGCGGTTTGATTTTATGCAAAAGTAACCCTGCTTTAGAGAAAAAATTTAACTCTAATATCTTCCCGGGCATTCAAGGCGGCCCTTTAATGCATGTGATTGCGGCTAAAGCAGTTTCTTTTAAAGAAGCCATGCAACCTGAATTTATTACTTACCAAAAACAAGTGATTAAAAATGCACAAGCGATGGCAAAAGTCTTTATCGACCGTGGCTTTGATGTGGTTTCAGGTGGCACCGACAATCACTTAATGCTGGTGTCATTAATTCCTAAAGGTATTACTGGTAAAGCGGCTGATGCTGCCTTAGGCAAAGCTTACATAACAGTCAATAAAAATGCAGTCCCTAATGACCCTGAGTCACCTTTTGTGACCAGTGGTATTCGCATTGGTACGCCAGCACCCACATCACGTGGTTTCAAAGAAGCAGAAGTCACTCAAGTAGCCATTTGGATGTGTGATGTGATGGAAAATATGGAAGATGATGCCCTTATCACAGCAGTACGTGAAAAAGTCAGCATTTTATGCTCACGCTTCCCAGTGTATAGCGACTAAAACTAGCGTAGGGTGGGTTAGCTTTTCTAGCGTTAGCGCAGAAAACGTAACCCACCACTTAAGGGAGGCAGTAACAAATAATATACCCAGCTCTCTTGTCTTTTTATCCC
>CAZXJK010000177.1:0-6115 GCA_964640895.1 uncultured Methylomonas sp. | reverse complement strand
ATAAGCCACCACAGAAATTATTGACTGCATTACATGAGTTTATTGCTCAGGAAAAGGGCGTAGCTGAACATCGTAAGCAGGATATATTGGAATATTGCTTAGATATTTCAGCAGCCTGTGTCACCCATTACCCCTATGATATCCGAGATAGGATTCATGATTATGAAAAAGCATTTTTGTTGAAATTATTTGCGGAGTTCAATATTTCAACACAGCAATCAGCAGAATTTATTTAGTTTTATCGGTTATTTTTTAAAATTTATTAGTTAGGATAGTTTATTTATGATTAAAAAAGCAATTACATTAGCATTAGGTATAGCGGCTTTAGCAGCTGTACAAGTTACTGCACAAGCGGCAAATATTGAAGCAGGAAAAGATGCTTTTGAAACCTGTCGAGGTTGTCACACTTCGCCTGGAACAAGTAATGTTTACCCAACTTATTATGTTCCTAAAGTAGGTGGGCAAACAGAAGCCTATACGGTAGCTGCATTGACGGCATATAAAGAGTCAAAGCGTGCACATCGTACTATGATGGCGAATGCTATTAATTTATCCGAGCAGAAAATTGCTGATATTGCTGCTTATTTAACGTCAGCAACCTATGGTTCTGGTAAAGCGATTGCAAATGGTGGTGATGCTGCTAATGGTAAAACATTAGCCGTTACTTGTGTGGCTTGTCATAACGATGATGCTAAATCAAGTAATCCACGTTTAGCAGGTCAACATGCTAACTATATGGAAAAAGCAATGCAGGAATATCAATCTGGTGCACGTAAAAATGCAATTATGTCTTCGATGGTGAATGGTTTATCTGAAGATGATATGCAAGATATTGCTGCTTATTTTACTAGCTTAAAAGGTGGTTTAACGACCGTTAAGTAAGGCATAGCCTCGTTGTTGATGGGGGGAATGTAACACCTGATTTTGACGGTGTTGCACTTTCTCTATTAGCCGTTGTATATTTTTTCCTCATACTTCTCTCTTCGCATGAGCATCATGCACAGCCTATTTATTCTTGAATAGGTTCTTGAATAGGTTGTAAAATTATTGCAGAAATATTATCTTTCCCGCCTTGGCTATTCGCAGTATCAATCAGCTTTTGTACCACACCTTCTAAAGAATCATTCTTCAACTCAGCTAAGCTTGCTGTCAGCATTTGTTCGTCAAGCATATCGCTAAGACCATCTGAGCACAGCAAGAAACAAGCATCTTGTTCAGCCTTAATATCAATTAGTTGTACTGAGGGCTGTATGGATGGATAGGGGCCAATGGCCTGTAAAATGATATTGGAATTAGGGGGAGTGCCAATTGCACCATTATCAAGCCATACCTGCAAGACAGAATGGTCTTTGGTGATTTGTTTCAGTTTATGTTGCCTGGTAAATTGGTATAAACGACTATCTCCAATATGAAATACAAGTAATTGTTGGGTTGCTGCAACCAGCAGAATGCCAACAATGGTGGTGCCCATGCCAGTTCCTTCTGATACTTTGCGTGCTTGGTTTAATTGAAAAACATGTTTGTTGGTTTCTATCAATATGTCTTCGGCAATTTGTTGATACTCTGCAATGCTGACAGTATCTTCTATAGGCTGGAAGCCTAATAAAGCTCGTAGTCTTTGCCAAACAGTTGGCTTAAGTGAATTTGAGTTGTTTTTGTGGGGGGGTAAATATTGCTGGAATAGCTTATCTATTAACTGAATAGCCTCTAAGCTTGCTACTTCCCCTGCATCATGTCCACCTATGCCATCAGCGACTAGCAGTAGACCTATTGAAGTATTAATAAGGATATTATCTTCGTTATGCTCGCGTATTAGACCTGTGTCCGTTTGACCGCAAACATAATAGTTGTTAAAGATGATTTCTTTTGCCATAGTAAATACTACATGTTGCTGATGGGTTTAAATGCATTATACTGCGCATGATGCGTCGTTGCGAAGTATAATAAAAACAGTAGATTTGGTTTAACAATAAGCGAATATATCTAATATGTCTATTCCTGATTATCTTGGTAAATATCAAATTATCTCCCTGCTGGGGCGTGGCTCAATGGGAATGGTTTATCAAGCTAAAGATCCTGATATTAATCAACTGGTTGCCATAAAAACAATTCGACGAGAGTTTTTAGTTGGCTCAGGTGATGATGAGGTCTTGCAGCGCTTTAAGAATGAAGTGATTGCTAGTCGCCGCTTGAAGCATAGTAATATTGTGGCAACCTATGAGTATAATGAAAATGATAATAAAGAAGGGCCTTTTATTGTCATGGAATATGTTGCAGGGAAATTATTAGGGGATGTTATCAAAACAGCGGGGGAATTAGCTGTAGGTGATGTGTTTGAATATATGCAGCAAATTTTATCAGCACTTGCTTATGCGCATGATAACGGTGTTGTGCATCGAGATATAAAACCAGCTAATATTCTTATTAACGAGTCCAATCAAGTGCAAATCATGGACTTTGGTATTGCCAAGCTGGAAAGCTCTGAATTGACTATGGTGGGTACCGTATTGGGAACGCCCAGTTATATGTCGCCAGAACAGTGCTTAGGGCAAGAGGCTGATGCACGTTCCGATTTATTTTCTGCTGCTATCGTTTTTTACCAAATGCTGACAGGGGAAAAGCCGTTTGTAGGTGAGACGCAAATAATCACCATGAATCAAATTGTGAATACTTTACCAGTGATGCCTTCAGTATTGCGCCCCTCTTATTCAGCTGAAGTAGATCGTGTCGTCAGTAGGGCTTTAGTTAAAGATGCTAGGGATCGTTATCAAACAGCACAAGCATTTGCTGATGACTTATTATTGATCAAAGCAAGTACTGTGCAAGCTAAAGGTAATGACACCAGTAATGATGCAACCTTGATTATGCAAACTGACATGAATAGTGCACCAAAAACTAAGTGGGTTAAAGGCTTAAGTTTAGTTTTATTATTAGTGGGTGTTGTAGTGGTAGCTTGGTTTGTTTATCAAAAATTTGAGCAGGATAAAAAAGGGTCATTAATTCAGCTTATTTCAGCCCCATTAGCTATTGAAACTGAAAGAGTGCAAGAGCCAGTGGGTGATGCTGGTAAAGAGTCAGTAGAGTCAGAGCAAACTATGTTGATATTGACGAACGAGCAGTAGATCAAGAACCAGAAGTATTGCAAGCAAGCCTAAGCACTATTAACTTGATTTATCGGCAACTAGACTTATTTCATCAGCAATTCCCCTGCTCTAGTATGGAGGTTGACCCAACCAGTAAAACGCAATTCAATGTGCTTGGGTACCTGCCGAGTGATGCAATTGACCCATTGCAATCAGCACTTAGTTCAGTTACGGATGCTGAAATAATATTGGATTTAAAGCAAATAAAAGCACACTGTGATGTTGTGCGTAGTATTTGGCCTTTTTATCAAAGTGGGCAAGCATTACAGGTAGCATTAGTACCCGATAATCACCAGCTTAAAGAGGGCGGTAGTTTAAGGCTAAGAGTCACCCTTCCTGAAACACCAGTTTACCTTAATGTGGATTATGTGCAGGCAGATGGTAATATAGCGCATTTGGTAGATAATCGTTATATAGAGCCAGCAATATATGGAAGTACGGTTGAATTGGGTAATAATAATGAGTGGTTGGTAATAGCGCCATTTGGTGTGGATATGGTGATAGTAACGGTGAGTGAAAATGCAGTATTTTCGTTTGCACGGGAGCCGTTTGAAGAAAGAAGTACCTACCTGAATACATGGCAAGGTATTACGCAACAAGGTGTAATGACTGATTTTTTATATATTGAAACATTTAAATAATTTTATTGAGAGAAACGACGATGGCAGAAACAGTTGATGAGTTAACGGTAACATATGAAGATGGTGGCATTGAAACGGTTAAAGAGTTGGATAAAAAAGTTTTAACCAAAGGTGCGTGGGCAACGGTGATTTATCGTTACCAAGATTGGAATAGAAGCAAAGAAGAATATAGCGCAGATAAATTTACGATTCGACGTTACCAAAAGCGTGATGGAGAATATCAGCAAAAATCAAAATTTAATATTTCTAGTGAAAAACAGGCGAGAGAGATTATTATTGCATTAAAGGAATGGTTAGGAGACGACTAGAGCGATTCTAGCGTATCTGTTAGCAACAAAAAAGCCACTAAACAGTGGCTTTTTTAAATATTTGTTGATTGGCTGTGTTATAAGCCCAACAAGATTAGCTATTTAATTTACGACGTTTCGCCATACCAACAAGTCCCATAATCCCTGTGCCAAATAACCAAACTGCTGCTGGGATGGGGACTGAAGAGCCTCCAGATAATGGATCATTTTCTAGGTTCATATTCAGGTCCCAGTGTCTGGTATCAAATAGTTTATTGCTGCGGCCAGCATCACTATATATATCTAACCAAGTTGAAGCACCAAAAACTTATGATTTATCATTTGCACCAGTACCTACTTGTAAGACCGGGCCTGTGCCATTATTTACCATACCAAGGAAATAAGTGACTGAATTGAGAGTAATGGTTGACCCTGCAGTGACTGAGTTATAAAAGTTCCAGTCTGTAGTGTCACTACCACCGCCGGTTTTTATATTGCTATAAGTATCGCTATAGCCATTAAACCAAACATCAATGGCGGCTGTATAACCAGAAGGATTACTGGCTGTTGCAGTTAAATGAGCTGTACCATTTGCATATTCCAATAGAGAACCAGTATTAAAGCTGTATCTTTTTAATTGTTCATTAGTGTTGGCTGAAGTATCTCCTAACACTAAACCATTGGTCCATAAACCGTGTGAGTCACCTGACACGGCATCAGTGACAGTCCAAGCAGATGTGACTGTTAGTGCGTTGGCGCACTGTATTCCTGTTATGGAAAGCAAGGCCAAGCTTGCAATTGTTGTAGAGAATTTCATTATGATTTTTTCCAAAATATAAAATAACCTTGTCGTTTAGCATTTAGCATCGAAATGCTTAAATAGCGACTTGGTTTTCTGTTTTACGACGTTTCGCCATACCAATAAGTCCCCATAAACCCTGTGCCAAATAACCAAGCTGCTGCTGGAATAGGGACGGATGAGGCACCTGATGCAAGTTTTACATCTAATGCATTGATGCAGCAGTAACAAGTATTACTTTGGCCGCTGATTTAATAAACATATTAATCTCCAAAAATTCATATAAATTGTTTTTTAAACGGTACATAACACGCTGAAATATATCTGGCTAGTTATCTAAAAATGTACCTTGCAGTATAAGATACGTATTAATTTATAACTTGTATATTGTCCTCAAGGACAGGTTAGATAGGTGAGAGCGTAGATTGCATAAAATACAAGGGTAAAAATGAAAATTAATTTTAAATATTAGCGATACAATGATTTTGTTCGCTTTTAGGTGTGTAAGCATTGCCCTGAAAAATTTGAACAGCAACGAAAAAATTGCGATAGGCTAAAATAAAGTAGTAGACAGTAGTCTCGTTGGTTTTATTTAGAATTTATATCCTAATTTTTACCTATGAAGTTACCATGTTATTATTAAGATTTTACAGCTCAATCATGAAAATAATTATGAGAAAAATATTAATAACAACACTCCCTGCCATAATGGTTTTGCTTGCCTTTGATGCGAGTGCACGTTATATGCCTTATACATTAAAAGCAGTACAGAAGATCACCCCGTATGAATATGACCAAAATAATGACTCATATGTTACCGCTGATGAAGTTGAAGTAGAGCTTAGAGAAGATGCGGTTAACTTAGCCATTAAAATGTTTAGAGAAGGTGCATCCAAACAAGAAGTTGAAGATGTTATTTTAGATATGGAAGACAGTATCGAGAAAGATGCAGAAGTGATTATTGATATTTTAGATACTGATGGTGATGAGTTGGTTGAGCCAGAAGAATTGGCAGCATTTCGTTAATATTAGAGTTCTGCGGAGCCAAGAAAAATAAAACCCGAAACTTTGTGTCGCTTGTATGGGACTTGCGGAATATGGGGAAGTGAGTGCGTTGTTCTTCCTGTATTCCGTAAACTTCATCAGGCTTAGAACAAAGATTTTCAGATATTATTTTATCCTGGTTCTTCCTTAGGCACCTGGAAACACACATCATCCATCTTTACTGGTTTTTTTGTCCGTCAT
>CAZXJK010000176.1:0-6138 GCA_964640895.1 uncultured Methylomonas sp. | reverse complement strand
AGATTTTAATGGCATGGTCAGAACATCATCGCTGATTGAAATGGTCAACTCGCTCGCTGAAAATCAGGGAAACGGAGCTTAGCGAAGTGATGATTTTTAGTCCCTGATAGGCGACAGGGCAATTTGCTGATTCGACGTGTGCTAGCAGCACGCGAGAGGAGCAAGAATTGCATTCCGAATAGCCGTCCAGCCATTTGAGGTAGTCATGACGGAGCTGCTTTTGTGCGCAGTCGTTACGGACGCAGGGCGTTCAGGGCATCCCCCATTCGCTGCGTAGGTGAACGAATTCAGGTGACAGGAGTCCCTGAATTTCGTGAGGTAGCATGGCGCGCCTGTGGAACTTGATTGAAGCAGATAGTGATGATAATAAATTTGTAGATTGTGCTGTGAGTGCAAATGCTAATGGAATTGTTACGCAAGACAAACATTTTAACGTGTTAAGAAATATTGACTATCCCAATGTAAATTTAATTTCTATTGCTGAGTTTAAATTAAGCCTAAGTTAAATTACCTACATTTTTAAGCGGAATAAAAATCAAGTCAGCTTGAAATGGCAGAAAGAAAGTAAAGCTAGCTAACGATCAATATTTTTATAACTTGCCTTTATTTTTCGAATGCGTAGTTCATTTTGCTAAAAAAATGGGCTACCAACTTAAGACGGGACATACGACAGGAGTGAAATCGCTTTAGCTATTTCCGAAACAGCAATAGCTAAAGCGATTGCACTCCTGCATAAGGGATTGAATTTCCACAGTCCCGTCTTAAGTTCGTAGCCTAAAAAAATGCGCTAGTACACCACCCTCTAAATAATTAATAATATATTAGTGTTAAGTACCCACGCAAAATTAATTTAACATTTTTACTTGTCTTTTTTTCCACCTTCCGCGTTGCGTAGCTAGCTATGCGCTTATTTATGCGCCTTGAAGGTGAAAAAAAACCCTGCACCCCAATTTATCGCTTATTTAAGGGGTAAAGTACTAGAGTTACTGGATAGCTATATTATTTGATTTCAAAAGCATTGCAATCTGAACTGAGTAAATTTTCTTGTATTAATGTCGAGCCTGCGTACAGTAATAAACTACAGGCTTGGTAGTGACCTAGCTGGATATTATTGGGCAAGCGGAAGTGCAAAATAGGGTAGTCTTCCTCATTGCCGATCTGCGTACCGTTATGGTAAGACAAGATACTATTTACTGGGTTGACAATAAAGGGCGGCGAGAAAGTATATAAGTTGCCATCAGGAAAAATAAGACCTACATAAGTATCAAAATTTCCCGAACCGGTAACGATCATGTTTAATTGAAAAACATCGTCACTAATAAAGCTGTTTTGGCTTAAGGCAATTCTTATGGAGGTGCCTGAGCTGGTGTTACTGTTATTCGTGGCGACTAGTGAGTAGCTGCCTGCACGATAGCCATTTACACCTATATAGCTGATGCCTGTGGTGTTGATATTACAACTTTCAGCCTCTGAGTTTTCTAAAAAAGGCCGGCAAGTAAAATTGCTGACAGTGGGGTGCGTGGTATTGTTTACATAGAGGTCTAAATCTTCAGTTAGATTATACAAACGAACGCTGGTAGCACCTGATACGTCATAGTATGCCCATTCATTACGGTTTAGGGTGTTGGAAACGGGTGCATCTAAGGCGAGTGTTTGACTGCCAGTGCTGCTGTCTATGGTATTGCTGGTACCTACGGAGGCGAGTAAGGAGTAACTGCCTGCCGTGAAACCTCTAATGCCGATATAGGTTGTGCCTGCAGTATTAATAGTGCAGGTTTCTTCGGCAGTATCCGATAGGAATGGGCGGCAACTAAAGCTATTAATACTGGGTTGTGTACTATTACCAATATATAAATCAAGGTCTGACGATAGGTTGAATAGCTTGATGCTAGAGGAGTCAACGACTGTATAGAAAGCCCATTCATCAGCATTGATTGTGCCGGATATTGGTACTTCTAATGTTAAAGTCGTATTGTTATTACCGCTAGTATTTGTTGATGAAGCGAGCAGTGTAAAACTGCCGGCGGCAAAGCCTCTAATGCCAATATAGGTGGTTTCTGTACTATTGACAGTACATGACTCTTCTGTGGTATCGGCCTGAAAGGGTCTGCAACTAAAGCTGTTTTCTGTTGCTTGTGTACCATTGCCAATATAGAGGTCTAGGTCGGCGGATAGATTATAGAGTCTGATATTTGTAGCACCGCTTATTTGGAAATAGCGCCATTCATTGGTATTCAGTGCACCTGATATTGGGGTGTCAATTGTTAAGGTATTATTATTTGTGTTGTTATCTGTTGTGGAGGCTAGTAGCGAAAAGCTACCAGCCGCATAGCCCCTAACACCAATATAAGTGATTTCAGTGCTGTTCACTTCACATATTTCTTCTGTTGTTCTTGGTTGAAAGGGATTACAGAGAAAGCTGGTTTCTGTGGGCTGAGTGCCATTGCCAATATAAAGGTCTAGGTCAGCTGATAGATTATAAAGTTTGATATTGGTGGCACCAGTGACGTGGAAGTAGCGCCACTCACCCAAATTGAGTGTACCAGATATGGGGGTGCCTATTGTTAATGTTGTGCTGTTATTGCTGTTATCATCTGTTGAGGATGCCAGTAGCGAGAAACTACCTGAGGCAAAACCTCTTACGCCTATATAAGTGGTGGTAGCACTATTGACGGTACATGTTTCGGAAGCGGTGTCTGCAAGGAAAGGGTTGCAACTGAAACTCGTTTCGGTCGGTTGTGCACCATTGCCAATATAGAGATCTAGGTCGGCAGTTAGATTGAATAGTGTGATGTTGGATGCGCCACTGACTTCAAAATAAGCCCATTCACCTACGTTTAATGTGCCTGATAGCGTGGTATTGAGGGTTAGTGTTTGTGCGCCCGAGGGCGGCGGTTGAATTATATTTGTCGGCCGGTTAGCCATGGTGAGAAAAGGGGTATTCTCTGCAAAATATTCATGGCTATCTGCATTAGTGATGGCGACATCAGGCTGGGATAGTGCTAGCTGGCGTGTACCTGACTGACCATATTGGTGGTCATCGGTATCGGCAACGATACGGAAATGGGATACTTCATGAATAATCGTACCGGCTTTAGAGTCGGTGCCTGTCAGTGGCGCACCCCAGAAGCTACTGCATAGATACACATCGTAAGGTGAGCGGCTATAAACAAAAGCAAAAGTACCACTGCCACATTCGGAGGAGTTGCAAATAAAATTGATACTCGGGTTTTCGATTGCCCCCAGTATTTTATTGAAATTTGTACTGATAGCTGCATAGCGAGAGGCTTGGTAGCTACCAAACCAAGTTGTATAGCGGGTCGCATTAGCACGTTGGTTTTCGGGTGTGCTATTAAGGACATTCACTGCATCGCTTGCTAAGTCATGTGCAGCGAGGCGTGCTTGTTCTATTGTGGTGCTTTGTGAGGTGCTACAGGATTGAGTCGTACGCGCTGAACGAATTTTTTGTTGTGGTGTAATGCGGTGCTCTTGATGTGCTGTTAAAGTATTGGAAATAAGTTTTATGGTTTGTGCTTTGCTTGTTGGGTCGTCAAATACCTTGGCGGTAAGGAAAGCTTGGTACCTTATGAGGTAATCACCAGAGTGATAGGTAGCATAGAATTCTGCAATATTTATCTCGGATATTATAGCTTCTCCTGGAGATAAAATAAGATAGTCATTGGCAGAGGGCGTTGCTCTTTTTCGTAGTTGGCCTATATAGTCAATGCGAGTGTTTATATCATCTGCATGCAAGACCAGAAAACTATTACTACTGAATTGCCTTTCTAAGGGACTGTTCCAAGTCAGTATTTGGATGGCTTGGTCGGAGTTATTTTCTAAAATAAATTTTAAGTTAAGGCTACTTGTATTGAGTGTCTCAAGCTTTGCTGTTAATTTGAGGTCTTGTGCAAAAGACGGAGGGCTAAGACTAATAAAGACTAATGTGATAAGAATGCGCAGATATTTATAAGGCATGGTTTTCGTCCCTGGTTGTGATAGCATTATTGGCAGTGATAGCTGTTATATGGTTACTGAATGTCAACATAGATAGGTGCCCCTATGATGACCGGTTCCAAGTTGTTTTGTTTGCTCTGTAAATGGTGCAGGTTCAGGCTGACTTCATAACGTCCTGCTGTTTGGATATCATAGCCCTGCCGGAGGTCGATAGTAGCTTTTATTGAACTATAAGGTTGTAAGGTAATGAAATCAGTATCAGCTGGTGAGTTGCGTTTTATATTGCGACCGAGGTAGTCAATCGTTTGCCCCTGTTTGCTGACTTGGAATATATTGCGAGTAAACTTGCCTTCTAGTGGTGTACCCCATGTTAATAGGCTGATGGAAGTGGGGCGATTATTTTTTAATTCGAAGTGAATGTTGATGGGCGAGCCAAGCACTGCCTGATCGGGCATTGTAAGTAGGGCAACAAGCCCTTGGTTGATCGCTGTGTTTGCCATATTGCTGGCGAGCAGTGCTTTATTGGGTGGCGACTGTTCCGCGCGATTTTCATTATTGGAGCAGCCTATCAATCCCAGTAATATTGGGCTACTGACGGTAATAAGGTGGCAGCATTGTTTGATTGATTTTAGTTTATTTAACAACGTAGGCTTTCCATGAATATATTCTAAGGAATGAGGATTTAATAATACCCGAGTTTAAAACGCAAATTTTAAATATGTTTGCATGCCATGGTATTTATAATCGTAACGAAACTTATAATGTTCACGATTATTTTCAACATTGAATAGCGAAAAATTATAGGCAACGCCAATTCCGACATATTTTATGAAATTATATTCAAAGGCGAGCTGGTAACTGTAGATTTCGCCTTCCCAGTCACCAATTTTGGCAATCATAAAATCAAAATTACTGAGGACAATTAGATTGTCGGTAATACCGTAACTACCGCGGAAACCAACAACTGGTAAAGGTAAGGTTAGGCTGCTGCTAGCATAAGTCTCAATAGCTTCATTGCCTATGGTGGGCCTGATTTCAGTATTAATATTGATAGTGTATACCCCAAGAGAAGGGCCAAGTTCATAGTTGGCTCCTTGAAATAAATGATAGGTATAGTTTAGTTGGAAACGGTTGTGATTAAATTTACTGGTTATGCCAGTGCCAGCAGGAATGATGTTATCTCCAATAGTAAACTCTTCTGTCGTGAGCGTTTGGCCATCTTGAAATAAGCCAAACCAAGTGAAATCAAGCCGGTGTTTGGGGGTGATGCGCCAGAATATATCCGTTTTAAAGGTATTGACTCTGTCATTTAGGCTCAGATCTTTTTCGAAGCTAAGGAAGTCACCTGACTCGCTTACTGAGCCATGGAATTTGGCGCTATTATTAATGTCAGTAAAAAAATAGCCAATATTTGCACCTAGCGTTTGCTTAAAATAAGTAGACTCAGCTTGCACCGTGTTTATGTGGAAAATGATGCTACATAAAGTAAGCAATTGTACAATTAATGATTTATTCATGGAATATCGAAACGGTTCGTGAAGTATATTAGTTATGCGGTCTTAATGGTAGTTGCCGTATATGATAAGCTTATATTTCATAGGTGTTTGGGGTTTTCAGTAAATTTAGGTAGCTCAGCCTGCATAATGTCCCACGGCTGGGTATCCGATACCCAGAAATCCATATGTGGATGATAGATGCTTGGGTCATCTAGTGTCGCGGCGTTAATTGGGCGAATGGTATCAGAGCCTGAGTTTCTGCCAAAAAGAGATGTGCCACATTGTGGGCAAAAGCCTCGATACATAGTATTGCCACTCGCTGCTTGCGTGGCATATTCCTTAAATTCACCAGTGATGATGAGCGCTTGATACGGTACAAATAATACTGCGGTATAGGCTGTGCCGACTGATTTCTGACAAGTGCGGCAATGGCAATTTCCTGCACCAATAGGTTCGGCAGTAATTTCGTATTGTACTGCGCCACATAAACAACCACCTTTAATAGGGAACTTCATTTTGTGCACCCTTTAGTAAAATATATGAATGAGTAGAGTGATTTTTTGCTTTAATGATTTTTTAAATAAAAACGCTAGGTCAAGAATTATTAACGATAGGGTAGTGCTATGGATGATAACAGCGATTCAGAGTATCTGAAGCTGTCTAAATAAATCAATAGTATAGAGAGCAT
>CAZXJK010000175.1:0-6245 GCA_964640895.1 uncultured Methylomonas sp. | reverse complement strand
TGTTTGATAACCAAAAGAAGCTTGATGATGTTTTCAACTCAATGTTTGATGATGACTCTTTCCTTAGTAGCCCTGCTAGTACCTATAGCGCTAAGAGTAGCTCCCAGAAAACCAAGCAATCCAGCCAATATGATGCAGATTTTTCGCTTAGCACTCAAAAGAATTTAGATACTAATAAAACAAATAATATAACCCATGTTGTGCTACCTGTAGCACTAGAAATTGCAATCATCTCTTACTGCATCATGTATTTTAACTAATATGTGGCTTATTCAAGCACAGGTAACTTAGTGACACTTAAGCAACCGCCATATAACACTCGACAAGCAATACCAGACAGCATAAAAATACCTCTGCCTAATCAAAACAGCTAACTTTGCTTTCTCCGTTCCTGTGCCTGCAAAACAAAACTATAAATAACAGGAAACACCAATAAACTGAGCAATAATACTGTTAGCATCCCACCCAAAACGGGCGCGGCTATGCGCTGGGTCACATCAGCCCCTGTGCCACTACTAAGCATAATAGGTAATAAACCAGCCATTGTAGAAATGGCGGTAATGGCAACGGGGCGTACTCGCAATACAGTTGCAGCAGCCACTGCATCACTGATTTCTGTTGCGGATAATAATTGTGATGTTTGCTTACGTAATTTAGCAATCTCTATATCAATAAAATTTAACACCATCACACCTGTTTCTGCTGCAGTACCCGCTAAGGCAATAAAACCAACATAAACCGCGACCGATAAATTAAACCCATAAATATAAACCAACCAGACTCCACCAATTAAACCAAAAGGCACAGTCAACATGACAATCACCGGCTCGGTAATATTGCCGAAAGTTAAATACAATAGAAAAAAGATAATCACTAAAGTAATCGGCACCACAATCATTAAACGCGCCATAGCACGCTCCATATATTCAAATTGACCTGACCAAATTAAAGTATATCCTGGCGGAATAGTTATTTTTTCAGCCACAACTTGTTTTGCTTTGGCAACAAAACCACCAATATCAGAGCTATTAATATCCACATAAACCCAAGCATTAGGCCGTGAATTTTCACTTTTAATCACAGGTGGACCACGCCTAAGCTTTAACTCTGACACCATGGCTAACGGAATTTGGCTACCTGCTGGTGTAGAGATTAATACTCGGCGCAAACTATCCATATTGTCGCGCAACTCACGCGGATAGCGCAGATTAACAGGGTATCGCTCCAGTCCTTCCACAGTCTCAGTAATATTCATGCCCCCAATAGCACTTTGAATAACATCCTGCACATCACCGACCGTTAAGCCATAGCGTGCTGCAACAGCACGATTAATATCAAAATCTAGATAGTAACCGCCAACCGATCGATCACCAAAAGCAGATGTCGTTTCTGGCAAAGTCTTCATCGCTAGTTCGACTTGTTGGGATAATGTTTGTAACACATTCAAGTCTGGTCCTGAAATTTTAATACCAACTGGGGTTTTAATACCAGTCGATAACATATCTATCCGCGTTTTAATAGGCATGGTCCATGCATTAGCAACACCTGGTATTTGAATCGCCTTATCCATTTCTGCCATGAGTTCTTGAGTTGTTTTAGCAGGATTAGGCCATTGTGGTTTCGGTAACAAGCGTACTGTTGTCTCCAGCATTGACAATGGTGCCGCATCAGTTGCTGACTCGGCGCGCCCCACCTTACCAAAAACACTTTGTACCTCTGGAAAAGTTTTTAAAATTTTGTCGGTTTGTTGCAATAATTCTCTGGCTTTAGTGATAGAAATACCAGGAAAGGTCGTGGGCATATATAAAATATCGCCTTCATCTAAAGGCGGCATAAATTCGCTGCCAATGTGTGTCAATGGATAATAAGTTGAACCCAATAATGCCATAGCAATAATGAGAGTCATACTACGAAAACGCATGGCCAAATTTAAAACAGGGGTATGCAAAAAATGCAACAAGCCATTCACAGGATTTTTATGTTCGGGAATAATTTTTCCGCGAATAAAATAACCCATCAATACTGGCACCACGGTCACAGTTAAGATAGCGGCCGCTCCCATTGCATAGGATTTAGTAAACGCCAGTGGGCTAAACAAACGCCCTTCTTGAGCCTGCATGGTAAAAATGGGAATAAAGGAAACCGTCACGATTAACAGAGAGAAAAATAGGGCAGGCCCGACTTCACGCGAAGCAGAGCTGATTGCCGCCCAACGTTCATCTGTGGTTAACTCACGTTTTTTCTGAACGCGTGCTTCTGCCAAATGTTTATGCGCATTTTCAACCATAACAATCGCGCCATCGACCATATCACCAATGGCAATGGCAATCCCACCTAAGGACATAATATTAGCATTCAAACCTTGATAGCGCATCACGATAAAAGCCACCAGAATACCCAGTGGTAAGCTAATAATAATCACCAATGCAGACCGCAGGTGTAATAAAAACAAGCCCACCAAAATACTGACAATAACCAGTTCTTGTATTAAGGCCGTATTCAAGGTAGCAACCGCACGGCCAATCAAATCACTACGATCATAAACCGGGATAATTTCCACCCCAGAGGGTAAGCCTTGTTTTAGCTCTTCCAATTTTGCTTTGACTGCGCTAATGGTTGCTTGCGCATTTTCACCAAAGCGCATAATAATCACGCCCCCGGCAACCTCGCCTTCGCCATTCAATTCAACCAAACCACGCCGTAATTCAGGGCCAATATGCACATGCGCAACATCTTGCAAACGTATCGGCGTACCATTAGCATCAACCCCCACAGGAATAACATTCAAATCCTCTACCGAATGAATATAGCCTAAACTGCGCACCATATATTCAGTCTCCGCCATTTCAATTAAACGCCCACCCACATCATTATTAGAGCGAATAATAGCCTGCTTTACCTTCGCCAAAGAAATACCATAGGCTTGTAACGCATTAGGCTCGACTTCCACTTGGTATTGCTTTACAAAGCCACCGATAGAGGCCACTTCTGCCACGCCTTGCACCGTTTGCAAAGGGTAGCGCAAATACCAGTCTTGCAGCGAGCGTAATTGTGCTAAATCATGCTTGCCTGTTTTATCGACTAATGCATATTCATAGACCCAGCCAACGCCTGTGGCATCTGGCCCTAATGTCGGTGTGACCCCTTGCGGTAACTGAGCACTCACATAATTTAATGACTCCAGCACCCGTGAACGCGCCCAATACAGGTCAGTGCCATCCTCAAAAATAATATACACAAACGACAAGCCAAAAAAGGAATAGCCACGTACCGTTTTAGAATGCGGCACTGCCAGCATAGCGGTGGTTAAAGGATAGGTTACCTGATCTTCGACTACTTGCGGTGCTTGCCCTGGGTATTTAGTAAAGACAATTACCTGTACATCCGATAAATCAGGAATGGCATCCAAAGGCATCGTTTTATAAGACCACAGCCCACCCAGACCTAGCAATAGTGCCATGATAAGTACCAAAGCACGGTTTTTAATGGAGCTATCAATAATTGTGCTAATCATTACATGTCCATAGGGTGATGTTGATGTTCCTGTTTAGCAGGCTCAACTTGCTTAAGCATCGGCATATCATGGTGTTGCATTGATTCCTGTGGCTTGCCTGCTGTGGGTTCCAGCATCTTAGCCGTTGCTTCGAGCAATTTAGACTCCGAATCAATTAGAAATTGTGCAGAAGTCACCACCTCTTCACCTACTCGCAGACCTGCTAACACCGCCACTTTCCCATTAGATTCTAACCCTAAAGTGACCAAACGCGGTGCAAATTTACCCGGTGCGCGTACCACAAAAACCTGATTACGCGCACCAGAACGAATCACAGCTTCGGCTGGAATAACGATATTATTTAATTGTTCATCCGCATAAATAGTAACTTCTGCAAACATCGCGGGTTTTAATAACAAATCTGGGTTATCAAACACTAAGCGCACTTTGATAGTGCGTGTTTTGGCTTCCGCATACGGATAAATATAAGCAAGGTGCCCCGTAAACGTTTTACCAGGAATACCTGCCAACTGCATTTCCACCGCATCGCCTTCTTTCACCCAAGGTAATTCATATTCATAAATATCCACCAACACCCACACTTTACTTAAATCAGCAATCATATAAATCTCGGTTGCAGGAGTCACAAATTGACCTTCTCTGGCACCAATCTGCATAACGATTCCATCTGCAGGTGCATGAATATGTAAACTTTTTTTAATCTTGCGACTGTGCTGTAATTCATAGATCTGATGTTGTGGTACATCTAATAATTTTAAGCGCTGCAGAGAACTATTTACCAAGTCTTCCGCGCCATGGCGTATATCAGCAACTGGACTCTTTTCTAAAGCTTTAAGGTTATTTAATGCCAAAATATACTCTTGCTGACTGGCAACTAATTGCGGTGAATAAATACTTAATAAGTCATCGTTTTTTTGCACCCATTGCCCAGTTTTATCAACATTGAGTTGTTCAATCCAGCCTTCCGTTTTGGGGTGCAAATGCACCATGCGCTCTTCATCATAGGCAACCCTCCCTACCGCACGGACTGTACGCGCTAAAGTCGCTCGGACTACTTTGGCAGTACGTACACTGTAGTTTTGTACGGTTACCCCATCAATATTGACCGTCCCAGCAAGGTCTTGGTCATTATCTGCCTGTTTATAAACGGGAACATAGTCCATGCCCATTGAACCTTGAGCAGGTACAGGCGAAGTAATATCAGGATTCATTGGGTTACGATAAAATAATATTTGTCTTTTCGCTACATCAGTCGTTGCAGGCAAAACAACCGGCTGCGTTAAACTAGCAAACCAATACCCCCCAGCTAACCCTAGCAGCAACATACCGACAGCAACCAACAACAGTAATTTATTCATAGATTTCTTCCTTACCAACCATGGCCGTTAATTGTGCCAATGCCTGATTAGATTGACTTAAAGCCTGCCAATATTGAATCTCAAAGTTATAGAGGGTAATTTGCGTACGCACCAAATTTAGAAAATCGACTTTATTAACTTGATAACCCGCCAACATGGAAGCGACTGTTTGTCTTGCTTGCGGAATAATGCCGGTTTTATAAAGTATCACTTGGTTTTTGCTTTGCTGAAAATCACTATAGGCCATCGAAATTTCTGCACGCACTTGATTCCATTGATCTTGCAATGCATAGCGTTGTTGCATTAACTCACTACTGCGCTGGTCAATGGCTTTTTGCTGTTTACTCGCAGCAAAAATGGGCACCGTCATACTTAGCTTCAAACTAAGAAAATCAGCACGTTCTTGCCCAGACAGTGTATCCGCACGCCCTCCATAATAAGCTCCCACATTGAAATCAGGATATATATTTTTTTTGGCCAAATCCAAGTGCGCCTGCGCAGCATGCATCGTTTCACGCTTGGAAGCCAATAATGCTCGGTAGGTTTCCGCATAAGCAAATAAGGCAGTTTCTGTTTGCAAGCTAGGCAACTGTTCTGCTACGTGTTCCGATATAACAACAGCGTAATTTGCGGGCATATTCAACAAGGCATTCAGTTGCGCCCTGGCTTTTGCCAAACTGCCTCGCACCATAAGTTGCTTATCTAAAAGTTTGGATAGCTCCAATTGTGCCAAAAGTACATCCTGCTGCAAGCCTTCACCCACTTCATACTTAGTACGTGCAATTTTGACGAACTGGCGTAACAGATTCTGGTTGGTACTAATAATATCTAAAGACCTATTTAAATAAAACATCGCCCACCATGTCCTTTTAACATCACGTAATAAAAGGAAGCGCGCTTCAGTCACATCATGACTCGCTGCGGCAGCTTGATAAGTCGCAACCTGAGCACGTAAACTTAGTTTACCCGGAAAAGGAATGGCTTGTGAAATACCTCCTTGTAATTGGGTCATATTTTCCTGAGCCAGATCAAAAGTGTCGACAGGCAGGTTTAAAGCATTAAAGCTAATAATAGGATCAGGTAAAGTACCCACTTGCGCAGGAATTGTCGCCATTGCTGCAGAGCGGGCGTGAATTTGTGCCAAGTTGGGATTATCTTGAACGGCAAGCTGCAATGCAGCAGGCAAAGTTAATAATATTGAAGGCTCAGCCTTAACAAGGCCTGGCAAAACTAATACCCAAAAAAATATTATTGCTTTGCTTTTCATTATTAACGCTGATACACCAGCTTTCCTTGTAGGTAAGTTGAGCTACGAACTTAAGGGAGCTGGAAATAAATAATCGTCCGATATTGGGTAGGATTTTTGTTTGTCT
>CAZXJK010000174.1:0-6252 GCA_964640895.1 uncultured Methylomonas sp. | reverse complement strand
ACATTGAATAGTATGAGTATTTATAATTTAAATGATATATTTCGACAGCCTAGGGGGGTGATGGTAATAGGACGCGGGAACAGTTGCAGGAAGGTGCGCTTTGTTCCTCTGAGTACCCTATGCGTTTCCCTTTAACTATGCAGTAGGTCACGAGAGGAAAAGTCTGCGGGCGTGTTGTTTTTAGCTGGTATGGGTAAGGGAGATGGAAAAAAATAATCATCCAATCTTGTTGGTCTTTTTGTCCGTCTTTAGCGGTGTCGTAACAGTTACGTAGCTTGCTACGCGCCCGTTACGACACCACCAAAGACAAACAAAAATCCTACCCAATATCGGACGATTATTTATTTCCAGCTCCCTAAAACGAAGGAGTAGTTGGGCTTGCACTTCGTACCTTTATAGCTGAGGCTGTGGTGGTGTAAACCTAGCTGATAGGAAGGCATGGCAAAGAAGCTTTGCCATGCCTTCCTAAGCTGTTTATTTAAGGAATTAACATGCCACGAATAGTAAAGTATAAAAACGCGGCCATAAAGGCTGATGTTGGTACGGTTATAATCCATGCCGCTACAATTTTATAGACATGCGAGCGTTTAACCAATTGCTCTTTATAAACCTTCTTCAGTTTTTTGCGCTCTTTTTTGGTAAATTCAGGCCCTTTTTTTTGTGCTTTTAGCTCATTCAGCATTTTAGATTTTGTGGCAATATCTGCTTTTTTAAAGGCATCTAAAAAGGCATCTGTTGCTTCAGGATCTAAATGTTCATGGTGTTCCCTAATTTCATCCAAGCGCTTGGCATCGGTACGTTTTAAATATTCACGCAAAAAACCTACCCCGAAAATAGCACCTACTGCAATATGGGTTGAACTCACAGGTAAGCCTAATTGACTAGCAATAATCACAGTAATAGCTGCCGCCATTGACACACAAAAGGCGCGCATTTTATCAAGCTCGGTAATCTCGCTACCCACAGTACGAATAAGTTTTGCGCCATATAAGGCTAAGCCTATTGAAAGACCAAAAGCTCCAATTAGCATAACCCAAATAGGAATAGCTGCTTTTGTGGCGATACCGCCACTATTAATAGCATCATTAATCGCGGCTAAAGGGCCTACGGCATTAGCAACATCATTAGCACCATGCGCAAAGCTTAGGAAGGACGCTGCAAAGATTAGTGGTATAGTAAATAAGGTGTTAACGCTTGTTTTTGAATTATCTAGTGCGGTAGCTGCTTTATTAATTAAAGGGCGAATAGCGAAATATAAGATTAAAGCAATAGCGAAAGCAATAGAGCCAGCAATAACAAAATCAACTTTCCAGATTTTTTTCAGACCTTTTAAAATTAAGTAAGTCGAAAAAGCCCAAATCATCAAGGCAATTAAGATAGGAACAATGCGTTTGGCTGCGGCAACCATATCTTCTTGATAGGTAATGGTGCGTTTAATGAGGTACAAGAAAAGTGCTGCAATGATACCGCCTAATACGGGAGAAATAACCCAGCTGGCTGCAATTTTGCCAAATACCGGCCAGTTGGCAATGCCAAAGCCACCTGCTGCAACTCCTGCGCCTAGAACGCCACCAACAATAGAGTGCGTTGTGGAAACAGGGGCGTTAAAAAAGGTGGCAATATTTAACCAGATGGCTGCAGCCAATAATGCGGCTAGCATGAGCCAAATAAAGGTATCAGAATCATTAATTAAGGATGGATCAATAATACCTTTTTTAATAGTGCTGACTACTTCGCCGCCAGCAATCAGTGCACCTGCTGATTCAAATACCATGGCAATCAGAATGGCACCCATCAGAGTAATGGCTTTCGAGCCTACTGCAGGGCCGACATTATTAGCAACATCATTAGCACCAATATTAAGTGCCATGTAGCCGCCAATAACTGCAGAAACAATCAGAAATGTATGATTGGGAACATGCCCCATCGAGGTGCTAATAAAGAGTCCGATAGCCACTAGAAAGAGTAGGGCTCCCCCCAGCTTAAGTATCTCTAAGCGTATTTTTGCGCCCCTATTTTCTACGGAATTTAATTGATCAACATCCATACATTTTCTCTTAACGGTTGGTTATTATAATTATGATTGCGAGTCATAATAACAAAAAAACTTACATGATACGGTAGTAATATGACATTAATATGACAATTGTAATAATGGGGCTAAGTTGGTGGTATTTTGCTCCTTTGCCATGATGTAGACGGTCGGTTTTGAGAGTGAAATTTTAAGTCTAAATAGCGATAAAATTTGCAAAACAGAGCAATTTCTATTATGTTGTATTGTTTATTAAAAAGGCTAGGGGTGCTTCCTTAATCGAAGCTGAGAGAAAACCCTTTGAACCTGAGACCAGCTAACACTGGCGTAGGAAAGCCCCTTGCACTTCCTTGCGCCTTGTTCTATTGACATTGGAGAGATACATGAGCGCAGTCCTTAAAGATATTACCTCGACGGATACGAATAGTATAAAAATTGATTCATATCCTGCATCAGAGAAAATTTATATCGAGGGCAGTCGTCCCGATATCCAAGTTCCCATGCGTAAAATTACGCTATCTGACACCCCTGTACATTTTGGTGCAGAAAAAAATACGCCATTATTTGTATACGACACTTCTGGTGTTTATACCGACCCTAATGTTGACATTGATTTACAAAAAGGTTTAGCTACCATTCGTGCTGCTTGGATTAGCGAGCGTGATGATACCGAAGAGCTAGAGGGGCCTACTTCTGATTTTGGTAAAGAGCGTTTAAGTGACCCTGAGACAGCTGGTATGCGTTTCGAACACATTCGCAAGCCACGCAGAGCTAAAGTGGGTAAAAACGTATCCCAAATGCATTATGCACGCCAAGGTATCATTACCCCAGAAATGGAATATATTGCCATTCGTGAAAACCAAAATATGGTTGAAATGCGTGACTTATATAAAGGTCAGCATAAAGGTAATTCTTTTGGTGCTTCTATTCCTGAAGAAATCACTCCTGAATTTGTGCGTGATGAAGTGGCGCGTGGCCGAGCGATTATTCCGCTAAATATCAATCACCCGGAAGTAGAGCCAATGATTATTGGCCGTAACTTTTTGGTAAAAATCAATGGTAACTTAGGTAACTCGGCGGTAACTTCTTCTATTGATGAAGAAGTGGAAAAAATGCTGTGGGGCATTCGTTGGGGTGGCGATACGATTATGGATTTATCAACAGGTAAAAATATCCATGAAACACGCGAATGGATTTTGCGTAACTCGCCAGTGCCAATCGGTACGGTACCGATTTATCAAGCTTTAGAAAAAGTAGACGGTAAAGCAGAAGACCTAACATGGGAAATTTTCCGCGATACTTTGATTGAACAAGCCGAGCAAGGTGTGGATTATTTTACTATTCATGCAGGTGTGCGTTTACACCATGTACCGATGACGGCTAAACGTATGACAGGTATTGTCTCGCGTGGTGGCTCTATTATGGCGAAATGGTGTTTGGCACATCACACAGAAAGCTTTTTATACACGCATTTCGAAGATATTTGTGAAATTATGAAAGCCTATGATGTTTCATTTTCATTAGGTGATGGCTTACGCCCCGGTTCAATCTATGATGCCAATGATGACGCGCAATTTGCAGAGCTAGAAACGTTAGGTGAGCTAACCCAAATTGCTTGGAAGCATGATGTGCAAGTGATGATTGAAGGGCCGGGGCATGTGCCATTGCATCTGATTGAAATAAACATGACCAAGCAATTAGCAGATTGTGATGAAGCGCCTTTTTATACTTTAGGCCCGCTAACAACAGATATTGCCCCAGGCTATGATCATATTACCTCGGTTATTGGGGCTGCTAATATTGGTTGGTATGGTTGTGCGATGCTATGTTACGTAACCCAAAAAGAGCATTTGGGTTTACCTAATAAAGAAGATGTACGTGAGGGTATTGTCACCTATAAAATTGCTGCACATGCTGCTGATTTGGCAAAGGGTCATCCGGGCGCGCAGGCTCGTGATAATGCGATGTCGAAAGCACGTTTTGAATTCCGTTGGGAAGATCAGTTTAATATTGCGCTAGATCCTGAAAAAGCACGCTCATTCCATGATGAAACTTTACCGAAAGATTCGGCTAAAATCGCACATTTCTGTTCTATGTGTGGCCCGCACTTCTGTTCAATGAAGATTTCACAAGATGTACGTGAATATGCCAAAGAAAAAGGCATTAAAGATGAAGAGGCACTAAAGCAAGGTATGGACGAGAAATCACAGCAGTTCCTTGATGACGGTGCTGAGGTTTATCATAAGGTTTAGTAGGAGGTTGGCTTATTCTTGCTTTACCTCTTAGCTAAGAGGAGCATAGGATGAGCTGGGGAACGAAGCGCATCTTTCGGTGATTGATGTGCTTCCTATGTTAATTCTTTGCGCAGTAATTCATAAATTCACACATTGGTTATTTAGGTTTTTTAAATCTACTATTCTTGTCATAATAATAGCCGACCAGAGTAGATTATTGTATTACATTTGATAGCCTAACCTAACCGTACTTTGTAGCTATTCTTTATTCTACACACAGAATACCCAGTGTTGTATCATTCACTTCGACATTGTTTTGCGTAAAATTATTTTTTTTAGTTTTTGTAGTGGACTTTTCATTCCCCAGATAAAACGGTGTTTTCTGTATTGGTTTGTGAGTGCATCGTATTGAATGACAGTGGGCACGGCAAGAGGAGGGGTTTTATTTAAAAGGATGTTGCAGATATGAGTTGTAATAACGCCCGCTATAATAAAGGGGGCGGGTGATACTGAAGGTAATTGGTGTTCCTTTATGTCAATATCACTTTGATTTAAATATTTCAGCATGTAGGGCTTTGGGGTAATGCCAGCAATGAGGGATACTGATAGTTCAAATTCATCATCAAGGTTAAAGTTAAAATACTCTTCAAAGGTCATGCCTTTTGGGTTAAAGCATAATAAGGTAAATTCGAACCCTATGGGAGGGGCGGTTAATACCCAAAGGTTTTTCTTTCTGGCTGCCGCGTACAATAAAAAGCGTTCTTTAAAGCAGTAAAAGTCAAGTGAATCTATCACAATATCTACATCTGAAAGAAAATCATTAATATTGTGTTCATTAATACCTGATTCAAACAGGCGGATTTCAGCTTCTGGGTTAATGTCTAGAACAATATTCTTGGCAACGTCAGCTTTCTTTTTGCCGACTGTCGACATAGTTGCACCATACTGACGATTGAAATTTTTTACTTCATATTCATCAAAATCGGCTAAGTGAAAATGACCAACTCCTAAGCGACTTAATGCTGCAACTTGAGCCCCTCCCGTTCCTCCGAGACCTGCGATTGCAACTCGTGTGTTTCTTAATTTAGTTTGTTCATCAGTACTAATAAAGCCTTTATTTCTAGAAAAGGCCACATCATAATTATAATCTTCCATATTGTCCTCATTTTATTTTATATGAATGCAGTATAATAAAGTGTTAGGTGAATGGTTTTGACAAATCAAACGCTCTCAATTATTGAAAATAAATTGTTAAGTGTGAGGTGATGGGGGAAGCTGTTAAGTTGATTTATTGCTGAAGTTTTCAAACTGTTATAGTGGTTAATTTACATTCATTACTATAACAGGTGTGGTACGTTACGCCTTTTCGTAACTGTTGCTACAGTACTGATGACAAACAAAAATCCTGCCCAAATATTGGATGCTTATTTATTTCCAAGTGCCTAAAGCTGTTGTGATAACAGATAATAATAAAATCAGGGGTATGGCCAGTCTTGTGAAGGAAGCTTCACAAATACGATTTCAAACCCAAGAGATTCACGAATGGCTTGGAAGGAGTTTGCGCTTTGGTAAGCAAGCAATGCAGACGCGCGATGGTTTAGATGTTGCAACATTGGATTTACCTCCTGGAGGTTCTTTGTTTATGCGTTTTATTAGTGATTGGCGTAGAATGAAAGCCATGAATTTTTTAGGAGCCCATAAATTCATGTCTTGGGTTGATAGCATGCCAGTCAGGTCTGCACCGGCTATAATTGCCATTACTGGCCAAGCTGGCTTTCGGGAAACATTATCTGCTGGGCAATTAATGCAGAGTATTTGGATAGATTTAAATGAGCAAGGAATTGCTGTGCATCCTTATTACGTAGTGCCTGACCAAATGAACAGGTTAAAAGATGGTGCGGTGCCCAAAGATTTGCAGCAGCAAGCTGAGAGGATAAGGGAGCTGGAAATAAATAATCGTCCGATATTGGGTAGGATTTTTGTTTG